>DSDH01000601.1 GCA_011055475.1 Phycisphaerales bacterium
GAGCGCTGGACGGCCAACGTATGTTTCGGCGGCAAGGACATGCACACGCTGTTCATCACCGCCAGCCGCGGGCTGTACGCCATCCGCATGCGGGTCACGGGCGTACGGTAGTCCGCGTGGTATGCCGGTTAAACCGTGACCGCGGAAACCCGGTGTGGGTCTCCGCGGTCACGTCGCATCCAAGACATCACTCGGCGTAGAGCATGTACTCCACGTCCAGGCCTTCGCCCGGCGCGGTCACGAGATTCGTTATGGTATAGGCCAGATGGGCCCAGCCGTTCTCATTGACGGTGACGCGGAACTGGGCCCGCTCACCGGCGGGCAGCACCACCTTCTCCGGGCCGACCGTGCCGGTCCGCTGGCACTCAAAATCCACGTCCGACGTGTTGGTGATGCTGATCCTGGCGGTGTCCTGGTGGCGATGGTGAGGCTGCTCCACCTCGATCGAGGCCATGAAGAGCGCCTCCAGGTACGCCCGTCGGCCAATCAGGTTGTTGCCCTGCCAGACGACGGTGCGGCGGTCGAACAGGGCCTCGCGAATCGCCGGGATGGTCTTTTCGCGGGCCAATACCAAGGTCATTGTGCGATGGTTGGCCGGGTTGATCTGGTCGTTGTCGGCCGGGGCGTGAATGTCGCTGTTGCCCACAAACGTCAGGTTGTGCTTCATGGCCCAGGCATGGGCGGCGGCCCAATAACCGCGGCCATTGGAGAACTCAACCCCCTGGATCAGCCCCGCCGAGCGAAGCTCCTCGTGGATGGGGAAGATGTAGTTCTCGTCGCCCTTGGCCTTCCAGCCCGGATGATTCCAAAACACGAAGGCATCCTGCGCGCGGGCGGCCTTCATGACGTCCATGAACTCCTTGGTGTCCAGCGGGTTGATATCCTCCAAGAAGATGGCGTTGAAGTGGCCCGGAGGGGTCTCCCGTGTGATCTCCGCTCCACGGATGAGCAACAAGCCGACCTTTTTGGCCCGTTCCAGGGCGACCTCGTAAGGACGGTTGTGATTGGTCGGGATGTCGGCCTTATGCGGCTGGTACTCGATGTGATCGCTGATGCAGATGGCATCCAACCCCTCGCGCCAGGCCTCGTCGACCCGAACCGTCGGCCAGACCAGACCATCCGAGAAGACCGTGTGCATGTGAAAGTCGCACTTGAGCGTGCGGTAGCCCAGGATATCGGGGATGCGAATCTCCCGACGTTGGGCCGCGACGGGCCCCGCCAGCACGGCGAGCAGACAGACCAGACAAACCACAGACAACAGACTCGACCTCTTCATGGCCAAGACCCTCCACTGAGACAGAGCTTGCGTTTACAAACGACATGCCACCATACCACAAATCCCACGTCGAAGGAACGCCTGTTTTGCGGTGGGCCCGAGGCCTGTACCGACCTTGGACGGCGGCGACCCGCAACGATCAGGGACCATCGCCCGGTTTTTCTTGTCGCAAATGGGCCTCGCCCGTCACTATGCTACGGAGGTTCGAACCTGACGCGTGAACAGAAACGCCCTGACGGGCTGGAGTCGTGCAGGTAAGGTGCAACGAGGTGTCCGAAATGACGGCAAATGATGAACATTACATCGCCCGTTGCCTTGACGGGCACCCGGATGATTACCATCACTTTGGTGCAACGGTACCATCCTGTGCTGATGGCCCATCCGGTGGGCCAGTTAGGCAACCGGGAGCAAGCCGAGGAAGTCCTGCAGGAGACCTTTGTTCGCGCCTATTTCGCCCTGGCCAAGCTCCAGAAGCGCAGGTCTTTTTTCGCCTGGTTGATGGGCATTTGTAACCGGGTCGTGCACGAACAGCAACGGCGGCAACGGCGGGAGCGTCAAGTCCTGCAGAGACGGGCCCAGGAAGCAGACCCGCCATCCCGGACATCGCACGATTTCGGCCTGGAACACACGATCGCCCGGTTGCCTGACTTCTACCGGGAGCTGATTCTGTTGCGGTACTACGGTGACCGTTCCTGTCAGGAGATCGCGGACCAGTTGGACCTGCCTCTTGGAACGATCACCAAAACATGGTCGCGAGCCTATGCGCGACTTCGGGAACTGCTCGAAGAACGGCCCAGTGTGCCGGATTGCGAGGTGTCACAATGAATTGCGCTGAATGCAAAGAAAGACTCGTGGCCTGGGTGGAAGGGCTGCTGGACGACCCTGAACGGCAGTCGGTCGGACACCACCTGGAGGCGTGCGCGGCCTGTCGTGACGAACTGGACGCGATCACCACGCTGCATGGCCGGTTAATCGACGAGGGCAGATCATACAGAAACAGAGAGGCGGCGGATGCGGTGATGGCCAGGATTCTCCGCGAGCAGCAGTTCAAGCTGCGTCGTGTCGAGCCGGCGCCAGGCCGCCTCGCCGTAAGGAGATTCGTCATGAATCGATTTGGGAAACTGGCCGTTGCGGCGGTGTTCCTTGCCGCAGTGGGTTTGGGCGCGATCCTCTTTCAGGGAACCGCCAACATCACACTCGCCGAGGTCGCCGAGCGGCTTGAGAAGATCGAGTCCTTCGTGTACCGGGGCCGCGTCACGATCGCCGGCGTGCCCGGTATGGCTGCGGGCCAGAAGATGGAGACCGAGACCCGAACCGTCTTCTCCGCGCAGTACGGGATGCGGATGGACGCGTCGGTGGACGGACAAGTGGTCAGCACGACCTACGTGGACCCGGCGGCAGGCGTCATGATTTCCGTGATGCCGACCCAGAAAAGGTATACGAAGTTCACGCTCACGCCACAGATGCTGGAAGATGCCCGTCGGAAGAATTCCGACCCCCGCAGGATCGTGCAGGAATTCCTCAAGGCCGGGTACACCGACCTGGGTTCGCGCACGGTGAACGGCGTTGA
>DSDH01000494.1 GCA_011055475.1 Phycisphaerales bacterium
CCATCGGCGGTCGTGATCCGGTAGACCAGTTGGAAGGGCTGGTTTCTCTCCAGGGCCGACTGTATGCCGTCCCATACCGCCTGGCGGTCCTCCGGGACAATCAGCTCACCATACGAAAGCCGGGCGTTGCCGATCAGCTCCTCGGACGTGTAGCCCGTCAAGGGATAGCACCCCTCGCTGACGAACTCCATCGTCCATTCGGCGTCGTTCTTGCACCGATAGGCCATGCCCGGCAGATTGCTCATCAGCGTGGCCAGCCGCCGTTCATTCTCCCGCAGGGCCTCCACGGCCCGCTTGTGCTCGGTCACGTCCTCGTAGGTCCCCAGCACGCCGATCACGCTGCCGTCGTCGTCCCTGAGCGGCACCTTACTCGTCTGCAGGATGGCCCGTCGACCATCCGGCATGGTCTGCGGCTCCTCATAGTTGACTCGTCCGCGTCCGGTGGCCATGACCTCGGCGTCGTCGTGACGATACAAATCGGCCTGGTCCTTCCAGGGCAGGTCGAAATCGGTCTTGCCCCGTATCTGATCGGGATCCTCCAGTCCTGCATCCTGGGCGAACAGGCGGTTGCACCCCAGGTAACACTCCTGCCGATCCTTCCAGAAGACCCGCACCGGGATCGTATCGAGCACCAGCTTGAGCATGCTGTTGGTCTCGCGAAACCGCCGGTTGGCCGCCCGAAGCTGCTGCTCGTGGGCACGAAGCTGTTGGTTGGCGGCGCGAAGCTGTTGCTCGCCGGCCTGGAGTTGCTGGTTGGCCGCCCGCAACTGCTGGTTGGCGGCCTGGAGTTGTTGCTCATCGGCACGAAGCTGCTGATTGGCGGTCGCAAGTTGCTGCTCGCGCTCCTTCAGGTCGTTCGTGACGCGTTCCTGGCTGAAGGCGAAAACCACGAAAAAAAACAGGGCCGACAGCAAGATCTCCGAATAGTCCAGCGCTTCGGTGACCCCCATGTACTCGAGAATGTTCCCGAGACTGTGCAGGCCAAGCAGTATCACGATGCCCACCGTCGCCCCCCGCACGGACCGGCTCAGCACCCGACACCGCGTGGCCAGCAGCGTCACCCCGGCGGTGACGGCCGCGACCAACGACAAGCCGTCCAGGACAGGCGGCAGATGTTCGATCAGGGCGGTCCAGGCGGTCACGTCCGGGCCTCCTCGTGCCTGCGGCAGGTTCTCCACACCCACAATGCCACCAGGACCGAACCCGCTGCGTAGCACACGTGTTCCATCAAGTTGAGTAGCGCGTACGCCAGCCGGGCCGCCGCGGACGAGCCCCAGGGGCCTTCCAAAACCGTAAACGCCCAGCCCGCCACGTAGGCGAAGAACGCCCCCAAAAACAACCGCCGCGACGGGAACTCCTGGACCTGCAGGCGCGACAAGCGAGGCACGACAAGGAAAACCAAGACGCAGGCCCCCAAGATAAACGCGACCAGCTCGTTTTCCTTCAGCATGGCTGCACGCCCCTTTCAGCGGATCTCACCGCCGATACCCGACCGACGCCTGGACCGGCGCTTGCCGGGCGCACCACAACAAAACGGGGGGATCGCCGCCTCGCGCCGACCACAGCGACGCCTCGGCGATATCCAGGATCGCCGACCGTCGCACACAGCCCCCCAAATCGCGGGCGATCCCCCGAAACCGGTACCGGCACAGGTATTGCATGACGGCTCGGATATTGGCGTTGCAGATCGTATCGTCGGGCCGCTGCAGGACATTGGCCCCACCGATCAATCCGGCATGCAGATCGCCTGGGGCGCATCCCCACTCCCACATCAGCACGAACAGTTGATCCATGGCGTCGGGGGCATAACGCCATCGGCTGCCGTCCCCCACACCGGCCGGCGCCCGTCCGGGCAGCATCACGTGGGCCATCCCGCCGATGGCCCGGACCGGGTCCAAGAGCACCACGGCAATGCACGAGCCCAGCGGCGTGGATCGCAACCGGGACGGGCTCGCGGCGACCACCACGCATCCGGTGGCCACGTCAATCGTTGACTGCATGGGTCAGACCTCTCCAAGCCTTGGGACCTGCCCACAGGGCGTCAGGACGGCAGTCTACAGAACGCCCGGCGTCGCTGCCAGTGCCGAATCGTGCAAATCGGCGAAACACGCGACATTTCAACGATCCGGCACCGGCCCCAAGAGCCGCAAACCGCCGCGATCGGCGTTTCCCGGCGAACCGTTGGCTCCAACGGCCGTAAGGGCGCATAGTCACAGGGAAGGATGGTGGCATGGTCACCCGAGCAGGGAAAAACCGACGCGCCTCCCGGCGGCGCATGGTGTGCATCGCCGTGGCCGAGGACCGGCGCCTGGCCGAACAGTATCGGCGTTTGCTGGGCAAGCACGCCATACCCGCCGAGGTGCGCATGCGACGCGATGCGGACGCCTTCGGCGTGGCTTTATACGTTCGCGAGAGGAATCTCGAAACGGCCTATCGTCTGATCGAGGCGATCAACGGGCCCGGTGACGGACCGGCCGAGGACGACTGGCTGACGGAACGCCAGGGAACCGATTGGGGCGCGGGCGACGCGGACCCGGAGGATGACGACTGACCCACCGGGTGCGTCCGATTTCGGCGCCGGCGCTCACAAGTCGGCCGGTGCGCCGTCCCGCATGACGCACAGGACGGCCCCGACCGCGAGCGCCGCCGTTTCGATCCGCAGCGTCGTCCGGGTCAGTGAGATCTCCACCGCCCCGGTTTGTCTCAGAAGGGCCTGTTCAGACTCGGTCAACCCCCCTTCGGGCCCGACCACGATGATCGTATCGGCCCCCGCATCGACCTGCCGCAGCAATGGCCGGGCCTGAGCCGAAAAACCCCCGAAGAGCCATCGGGC
>DSDH01000007.1 GCA_011055475.1 Phycisphaerales bacterium
GCCGCCGGCGGCCACGTTGTGCTTGAGCCAACTGTTGAGGATGCCCGTCCCATTCAGGCACAGCAGCACGCCCAAGCGGGGCGATGTGGCCGTATGATTGACGTGGGCGAACGTATTGACCCGCGAGTGGGTGTCGTAGGCCGGCTTATGCCCGATGCCGTACACCACGCCGCTGGTGCCCGCGGTGGCGGCGACCTCGCCCGGCTCGAGCACGTTCAAGCTGAAGGCGTTGTTGGGCTGGTCGCCCGCGCGATACGTGATGGGCGTGCCGGCTTTGAGGCCGAGGGCCTTGGCGGCCGCGGCGGCCAGCTCGCCCTGGACGCCGAAGGTGTCAACCGTATCGGGGATCAGCGCCGCGTCGATGTCCATTGCCTCCAGGACGAGCCGCGACAGCGCGTTCTCACGGAAGTCCCAGAAGATGCCCTCCGACAGGCCCGATACGGTCGTGACCACGCGGTCGGTCATTCGCATCGCCAGGTAATCGCCCGGCAGCATGATCTTGTCGATTCCTGCATATACCTCCGGCTCATTCTCGCGGACCCAGCGGAGCTTGGCGGCGGTGAAGTTGCCGGGGTGGTTGAGCAGCGTTTCGAGACAGCGCTGCGGGCCGATCTTTTCGGTGGCCGCGGCGCCGACCGGAACGGCCCGGCTGTCGCACCAAATAATGCTCGGACGCAGCACCCGGCGGGCCTTGTCCACGCAGACCAGCCCGTGCATTTGATAGGTGATGCCGATGGCCTTGATCTCGGCCGGGTCGATGCCGGACGTGTTCAGAATCTCGGCGGTCGCCTGGACCAGGTTTTCCCACCAGTCCTCGGGGTGCTGTTCGGCCCAGCCGGGCTGCGGGGCGAGGATCGGCATTTCCTTCTTCGGACACGTGGCCGAGGCGACCGGCGCCTGCGTCCGGGCATCCATCAGCGTGGCCTTGATCGAACTGGTTCCCGCATCGTATCCGAGCAAGTACATGCCTCTGTCCCTTTCCGTGGTCTCCTTGAATTACAGGTCACATGGGCCGGCCAAGACGGGCCGCCAAGCGTATCCAGTATCGCCGCGGACCCGGTGATGTCAAGAAAGGCCCGGCGAGAGACACCTCGCGCAGGCCGCTCTTTGGGAGAAGAGCACCGAGGTGCCCGCATCAGCGGGTATCCGGCGTCGCCCGATCGCGGAGGCCGATCAGAGTTGCTGCTGGACGGCCTGCGTGTGAATGGCCTCGAAGATCGTCTTGACGAAATCCGGATCGAGTCCCGCCGCCTGGGCCCGGGCCACGTGATCCTCCAGGAGTGTCTCCCACCGATCCAACTGCAGGACCGGGATGTGGTGCTGCTTTTTGAGGCGACCGATTTCCTGAACCCATCGCATCCGTTCGGCCAAGTCCTGCAGGATTCGCGCATCGACCTGATCGATGCAGGCCCGCAGCCGCAAGATCTGCGATCGCACCTCGGCTTCGAGCGGTTCGGCGTCACGCACGCAAAGTCGGCCGATCATCGCGCTCAATTCTTCCGGTGTGACCTGCTGGGCGGCGTCGCTGAGGGCCTGATCGGGCGCCATGTGCGTCTCGATCATCAGCCCCTGAATCCCGAAGTCGAGCGCCATCTGGGCCACCCGCTCCACGAGGCCGCGTCTGCCGGCGATGTGGCTCGGATCGCAGATCAGTCCCAGACGTGGGAACGATCGTTTCAGTTCAATGGGAATCTGCCAGTTCGGCCGGTTGCGGTACTCGGTTTCGGTATAGGTCGAAAACCCCCGATGAATGGCCGCCAGCTTCCGTACGCCCGCGCCGTACAGGCGTTCGATCGCTCCGATCCAAAGCCCCAACTCGGCGTTGATCGGGTTCTTCACGAGCACGGGAATGTCTACGCCGCGCAGGGCCTCGGCGATCTCCTGAACCATGAACGAATTAACGGTCGTCCGGGCGCCGATCCAGAGCATGTCGATCCCGTGGTCCAGGCACAGCTCGACGTGTTTGGCCGTGGCCACCTCCGTGGTCGTCGGCAGGCCGGTCTGCTCCTTGACCGCCTGGAGCCAGGGCAGTCCGGCCCGCCCCACGCCTTCAAACGTGTTCGGCCGCGTCCGGGGCTTCCACAGTCCGGCCCGAAAGACCCGGACGTTTGGACAGGCCGCCACCCCGTGGGCCGTGGCCAGTACCTGTTCGCGGGTCTCCGCGCTGCAGGGACCGGCGATCACCCAAGGCACACGGTCCACCGGCAGCCATTCGGCCATCTCGCGCAACCCGCTGTTGATCACCCGCATTTTGTCCGGCATTGGCTTCCTCGTCGTCAGGCATCGACCCGGCCCCTTTGAACGCAGCACCCAAATCTAGCCGCGAATCGGCCCCTTGGCAAGGTCAAAGCCGCAGTCGGTTCGCCCCACTTCGCCCCATCGCGGACGTTCGTCTTTTCGTGCGCGATCCGTGGGGCAGGGTTGTCTTCTGGTGCTTTTTATGGTATACTGCACGTATTATGGGGGCACAGTGTGTAGGGATTGCGACGATGGGGTGATGAACGCGGACCTGCTGCAGCAATGGCGCGTGCCCATGTGCCGGCCTGCCGCGACACGACGGATACGAGAGACGGTGTGTCCATGACGACTAAGCATGCTCAACGGGGGTTTTTGCTCGCCGCGGTGGTTCTGGCAGGTCTGTTTGCAGTCTGTCCGGCCGGTCTGAACTGCCCGCCGGGCGACCTGACCGGGGATTGTCGGGTGGACATGGCCGACCTGGTGACCTTCGCCGACGCCTGGCTGGCGCCGGAGGAGGTCTGTCAGGAAGACGGCCTGGTCGCCCGCTGGCGGATGGACGAGCCAGGCGGGGAATGGGCCTATGACCAGACC
>DSDH01000265.1 GCA_011055475.1 Phycisphaerales bacterium
CCCTTGCCCTAGGCAGCGTACCAGCCCTGACAGCAGGGCTGACATCCATGTATCTCCTTGTGGCGTTTATTAGGATACGTCGGTCATCGGTTCGCACGAGCTTTACTTTTTTATCGGACAAGCGGACAAAAATCGCCCGTGCCAGTGCAGAAAACGCCCCTGGGCCGCCATGAAAAGGACCGGAAGAGACGGGTATTTCTGGGGACCCCTCGCAGGGCCGCCCTTCTTCCCAGGCCGGTCCCAGCCGGCGGGTTATTCCGTGAGTTTTTTGCCGAATCGACCCGGCTATCCTGCCGATGGACGCCCAAGCCGGGCCCGTGAGCCGGGTCCGCGATGCCAAGATATAGACCGATCAGTCGTTGCGAGGAGACATGATGACCGAAGAAGAGATCATCCAGTGGATGCGCGACAAGGTCAGACGGGACGGCTTCACCGATGCCGCCAGCCTGGCCGAGGACTTCCTCAAGACGCACCACATCACCACGTCGATGGACCCGACGTTTACCAAGACCCTGGATGCGGGCTTCAAGATCGCCCAGGAGATGCACGGTTTTTAGGGGTCCAGGGGGGACTGAGGCCCGGTTCCACCACCCGCGAGCCGCCCCTTTGCCGAGCGTCGGTCACGCCGGCGGCACCAGACCCAGCGCGACCGCCGCGACCCGCCGGCCCAGGTTTCGTGCGGTCGACAGGCCCCACGTATCCGCCTCGACGCCGCCTTCGATACCGCTCCAGACGGTCGCGCCACGGTGCGCCGTGGGGCGGCCATCGCCAACGACGATCATCTCGTGGGTCATCAGGACCGCCTGGACCGAGGCGATCGCCAGCTCCTGGCCGCCGTTTCGGGCGGCGCCGACGGCGATGACCCCGGCCACCTTGTCGGCCAGGGCGAACTTTCCGCGTAGGGCGATGCAGCGATCCAGGAAGATCTTGCACAGGTAGCTCATATTGCCGAAATACGTCGGCGTGCCGACGATCAGGCCCTTGACCTGCGGCGCGACCAAGCGGGCGCTGACCTCCCCAAACTGGTCCTCGTCCCCGAACGCCGAGGGCAGCCCCGCCGCCGGAGCACCGTCGATTTTCATCCCGGCCAGCTCGATCACCTCGGTCTCGATGCGGGAATCCACCTTCGCCGCCTCGGCCAGTGCCTCTTTGACCGCGTAATGCGTCGTCTTGCCCTGCCGGGGGCTGCAACAAAGCCCCACGATCCGCACGGGATCCTTGGCCGAGTCAGCGGCCTGGGCCGCCACCGCGCCGGGTGTCATGATCGCGGATGCCGCAATGAAGTGCCGTCTGTCCATGCTCGAACTCTCCACCTATGCGTCGAACCTGTCTTACGTTGTTCGCAGCCGCGACCGCCGCGACCACGGGCTGGGCCCGCCGAGGCGATCCTTTCATCACCAGGGCCGACCGATTCTACCCGACAGACCCTTCCGCCGCCAGGAGGGGTTCACCCGGGGGCCTCTCCACCCACGAAGCCCGCCCGGTCAAGGGATAGAGACCTTATGTCGCACCCAGCAAGCCCGCCTATCACGTGTGGTTGGGCTCTCCCAAAGCACGGGCCTCCCAAGCGGCGATCTCTTCCAGCCTGCGAATGATCGGCAGATGTTGCGTGCAGGCCTGTTCGCAGCGTCCGCAGGCGGTGCAGTCCGCCGCCCGGGCCGGGCGGGCGTGCAACAGGCCCCAACCATGATGGAATCGCGCGTGCTCGACCATCTGGGCATCGGTCTTGTGCATGAGCAGCCGGTCGTTGTAAAACTGCATGTAGCTGGGCACGGGCACGTTCCGCGGGCACAGGCCGTCGCAATAGCCGCAGCCGGTGCACAGCACATCCATGTTCTGCGAGAGGTGCCGCCGGACGGCCTCCAAATCGTCCGGGGTGAATGGCCGGGCCGACTCGGCGACGCGGCAGGCCGTGTCGATATGCTCGCGCTTTGTGAAGCCCACCAGCGTCACGGTGATCTCCGGGCACCCCACGCAAAAGCGAAGGGCGGCCGTGGTCGGGTCGTCGCCCTCGCGGGCCAGGAACGACAGGGCCTGATGGTTCTGCGGGATCAGGCCGCCGGCCAGCGGGTTCATCGCCACGACGCCCCAGCCGGCCTCGTGGGCGGCCTGCACCCCCGGCCAGCGGAATTGGAAGTTCAACACGTTGACGCCCAGCAACACGCCCTCAAACGCCCCATCGTCGATGATGCGCCGGATTTCCGTGCCGGGCAGGTGCGTACTGATGGCCAGGTGGCGGATGGCCCCGTCCTCCTTCAGTCGCAGGAGCGATTCGTACAAGCCGCCCGGCCGCATCGCCAAGGCGTATTGCTCCAGGCTGCGGATGCACCAGACGTGATAGACGTCGATGTAGTCCAGACCCAGACGATCCAGCGATTGCTGCACGTCGGCCCGGACGGCGGCGAAGTTATCGTGCGGGTCCGGCATGCGCTTGGTCGAGACGTAGATCTGCTCTCGTTGTCGGGCCATCTGCCGCAGGGCGATGCCGAAGATCGGCTCGCTGCGATCCTGACAGTAATCCGGGGCCGTGTCGAAATAATTGACGCCTTTGTCGTGGGCGTATAGCAGCAATTCGGCGTTTTCCTCGTCGCTGCGGCTCATATCGAATCGCATCCCGCCGAAACCGATGGCGCTGAACTTGTGGTCCGTTCGCCCGTATGTCTTGTAGATCATGGCTGTGGCTCCTGTTGGCTTCGCTTTGTCATCGGGCGCCCAGCCTAGCCGAACCGGGCCGCTAGGAAAAGGGTCTTGTTCGGGCTCCGGGCGGCCGTATAATGGCACCCGTGAAGACTTCAATCGGGAGATAACCATGTGC
>DSDH01000259.1 GCA_011055475.1 Phycisphaerales bacterium
GGCTGTTGGGCATGAACGTGAATATGTTCAACGTCGCGGCAAGCGTGCTGGTCATGGGACTCAGCATCGACTACGGCGTCTTCATCGTGCGGTCGCGCTGGGCGTCCGGACCGGTCCGAGACGGCGCCGCCGAGCGAGCGGTCGTCACCTCGGCGCTGACCACGCTCTGCGGCTTCGGCGCGCTGTCGGTGGCCCGCCATCCGGCGATGTTCTCCCTTGGCATCACGGTTGTTTTGGGTATAATCCCTGCTATGGTCTGTGCCCTTCTGGTCATACCTGCATTGCAGCACCGGACCGCTGGCGAATTGGAACCATCATGAAACCACTGAGGAATGAAATTCTGGCATGTGCAGAGGGCCCCGTGCTCGGCCGCGAGGACGATCGGGAGTTCGAGCTGACGTACCACTTCGGCAAGGACTTCACCGCGTTCGCCGGTCATTTCCCGGGCCGTCCGATTCTGCCGGCCTTCGTGCAACTGCTGGCCGGCGAGTGTGCGATGCAGACCCGCGCGCGGCGCGAGGTGGTCTTGCAGCGGGTCAAGCGGGCCAAGTTTCTCAAGCCGATTCAGCCGGACCAGAAGATCACGGTGCGTTGGCGCGAACAGCCGGCCGACGATGGGGTGCGAGGCAGCTTCACGCTCCTCGCGGACGGGGAGAAAGCGGCCACGTTCACTCTCGAGATGACGGCGACGGGGCAGGCTGATGTATAAACCGTATTTTCGCGCCATACCCGGAGCGCCGCCGCCCTTGCGGCTCACCTTGAATCGGCAAGTCCGCTTTGAAGAGGTGGATTCGATGGGGGTCGTCTGGCACGGACGTTACCCCAGCTTCTTCGAGGATGGCCGTGTGGCTTTGGGGCGCCGCTACGGGATCAGCTATTCCGATTTCATCCGCGAAGGGGTCCCGGTCCCGGTGCGGCAGATGCAGATCGACTACTGTCATCCCCTGAGGTTTGAGGAGGAATTCGAAATCGAGACGATCCTGCATTGGTCGGATGCGGCCCGCATCAATTTCGAGTATGCCATTCGCAATCTGCAGGGCCGGCTCGTGGCCACCGGGTGCACCGTGCAACTGATGCTGGACCGGGACTTCAACCTGCTTCTCGGACCGCCGCCTTTCTTCGCCGAGTTTCTGCGGCGATGGAAACAAGGGGACCTGGTTTGAGCGTGGTTCATGTGGCCGATGCGAACGCCGTCACGGCTCTCGGGCCAGGCGCCGATACCCTGTGGGAGGCGCTGTTGGCCGGGCGGAGTGGACTGACCCCGGTGCGACGGTTCGCCACCGACAACTACCCCTGCCATCAGGCCGGCTGCATCGCATCTCTGGACCCCGAACCGCAAACCTCTCGCCTGGACAGGCTGATGGAGATGGTCTTTGACGGAATCGAGCCGATTCCGCCGGAGACGACACTGCTTACGGCAACCACCAAAGGAGGCATCGACCAGCTCGAGCGGGTCGTGCGAGGGCAGGAGACGAGCCGCGATCGCATTCTCGGGCACACAATCGCCGACGCGATGGCTGCGCGGCTCGGCCTCAAAGGCCCTCGGAACAACATCAATGCGGCCTGTGCATCGGCCGCCGTGGCCCTGGCGCTGGGTGCGGCGCGCATCCAGCACGGCCTGGTCGATTCGGTCCTCGTGTGCGGACTGGACCTGGTCTCGGAGTTCACGTTCTCCGGCTTTGCGGCGTTGAAGGCGTTGTCGCCCGACGTGTGTCGGCCGTTCGACGTCGCGCGCGAGGGCCTGGTTCTGGGCGAAGGCGCCGCCTACGTGCTGCTGATGAGCGAGAGGGCCCTGCGCCGGACGAAGCGGAGAAGCCTGGGCCACCTGGTCGGCTGGGGCATTGCTTCGGACGCCCATCATGTCACGGCCCCGTCGCGCACCGGCGAAGGACTCGTGCTGGCGATTCGGCAGGCCCTGGCCGGCGCCGCCCTGACGGCGGCCGACGTGGCGGCCGTCAACGCGCACGGCACGGGATCGATCTACAACGACGCCATGGAACTGGCCGCCTTCGGCCAGCTCTTCGACCGGTTGCCGCCGCTCCACTCGGTCAAAGGGGCGACGGGCCATACGATGGGGGCCTGTGGGACGATCGAGACGATTGTCGGGCTGTGCAGCCTGAAGTACCAGTGCCTCCCCCCCACCGCCGGGCTCCGGGTGCCCGAAGACATAGCGAGGAACTGTGTCGCCGCTGAGGCCCAGCCGTTCTCGGGCGAATACCTGCTGATGACCAACTCCGGGTTCGGCGGGATCAATGCCGCCCTCATCCTGGGTCGGGAGGCGTCGATATGAAGCTGGAGATCGCAGGCGCCGGATGGGTGACGCCCGCAGGGATCGGCCACAGCCGTGGTGGCGCGGCATTTGCGCCTGGCGCCGGGGCGCTGCCGCGTCTTCGGAGCACGTTGTTTCCCGACGCGGCACATCCTCGTTATGGCCGGTTCGATCTCTATGCCAAGGCAGGGTTCGGCGCCATTGCGATGGCCCTGCGGGGCGCGGGTCTGGAGCGGTGGGAACGCAAGCGGCCCATCGGCCTCGTCGTGGGCACGCAGCGCGGCTGTCTCGACAATGACGTGGCCTACTTCCGAACCGCGGCCACGGAGGGCGGCGCCCTGGCCAGTCCGAATCTGTTTGCCTACACGCTGCCGACGTCGATGCTCGGCGAAGCGTCCATCCAGTTCGGCCTGACCGGCCCGGGCTTCGTCGTGGACGACACTCACGTCGGCCGAATGGACGGGATTCATGCGGCCCTGGATTTGCTCCGCTTGGGCCTTTGCAGTACGATTGTGGCCGGCTGGTGTGATGTCCACTCCGAGA
>DSDH01000002.1 GCA_011055475.1 Phycisphaerales bacterium
GGTGCAGGAGCGATGGCCATGCTCCACCGGCGCGACCGTTTCGCCGCGCGTCCGAATGCACTCCAGCCAGTTTCCGAAGTGATTATCGCTCTTGTAGAGGTGAATCTCGTTGGGTCCGATCTTCTCCTGCAGCAGTGACTTGGGATGCGCATCGATCGCACCGCGCTTCACGTACACCCACCCTTCATCCCCCTCAAAGACGATACCCTGCTTGTTCTTCGTGTTGTCGCCGCACGTCATGCGGACGCCATTGGCGTAGGTGTACTCGAGCATGAACTTGCCATGCACGTCCCACAGGCCGCTCTTGGGGAACTCGACCTCCCGGCATTCGACCTCCACGGGCCCCGACTCCGTCGTCCCCAGACCCCACTGAGCGGTGTCGAGATGATGGGCCCCCCAGCCGGTGATCATCCCGTGGCCGTAGTCCTGGATTCGCAGCCAGCCCGGCCGACCGTATCCCTTTTGGGGGTGCACCCGCTTCTCCGTGTAGGGCTTTTCGGGCGTCGGACCGAGCCATAGGTCATAGTTCAGGTTCGCCGGGACGGGCATGTCGGGTTCTTCGCCACAGCCCGGATCGTATCCGAAGCCCACGTGGACCGTGTGCACCTTGCCGATGCGGCCATTACGCACCAGCTCACAGGCAAAGCGAAATCGCTGATCGGACCGCTGCTGGCTGCCGACCTGGAACACGCGGCCGTACCGCTTCACCGTGTTGCTCAGCACGCGGCCCTCGTGGATCGTCAGGGTCAGCGGCTTCTGGAGAAAGAGGTCCTTGCCGGCCCGCGCGGCGGCGATGGCGGGGATCGCGTGCCAGTGGTCGGGGGTGCAGATCATCACCGCGTCGATATCGGGACGGGCCACAAGCTTGCGGAAGTCCTGGTAGGTCTCACAACCCTGGTCCGTTTCATACCGGCGATACACCAACTGCTGGGCATCCTTGGCCCGTGCCAAATCCACGTCGCAGACCGCCACGATGCGGACCTGTTTGAATCCCAGTATGCTTCGCATATCGCCCTGACCCATCCGTCCGGTTCCAATGCAGCCGATCGTGATGCGTTCGCTCGGCGCCGTGGCGCCAAACACGCTGTTTGGAAGGATCGACGGCAGGGACAACCCTGCACCGGCGACTGCCGCTGTTCTTATAAAGTGTCTGCGCGTAACTGGCTTCATGTCCATGACTCCCTTACCCATGTGATCGGTTCTGGACGCTCCAACAAAGGCTCTTCACCTGGACCGGCAGGCCACCGCGGTGGCCTTGCGATGGGCCGGGATCAACGACGGCCAAAGAGTGGCCGCCCCACGATCCGCCCGGACAACGCGACCCGCGTGAAGGCCGGTTTCGCCTGCGTATCAGCGTTCCTCGCTCAGTGTGCTTGACGCCTCGCGGACGGCCTCGAGGCACGCCTGTATATTGGCCGTCGATACCCCCGGCGGCATGCCGCCGCCGCAGGAGTAGATCAGATGAGACGGCTCCTTGACCCCGCGAAGGGACCCGTCCACGGCTTGCCGGACGCCCTCCGGCGTCCCTTGCGCCAGGACATCGCGGGGCGGCAGGTTGCCCAGCAAGGTCACCTCGGGGCCCGCGGCCTCGCGGATTTCGTCAAAACTGTGATCCGAACTGAAGTTGTACAGATTCACGGACATGTCCCGCAGGTACTTGGCCGGGAGGAGCCCCGGCGTATCGTTGTGCAGGAAGTTCACCTGTGCATCAAAGTGCCCATACACCCGTTGGAAGTACGGCAGCACAAACTGACGGAAGTCCTCCTCGCCAAGAAAGCCTATGATGTCGTCCAACAACAGAATGCCCCGGATCGTCGGAAAGCACTCCATCTGGTATTCGACCCACTGAACGATAAAATCGCTGACCAGGTCCAGCAGGCGATGGGCCTCGTCGGGGTCCGTCTTCAGGGCGAGAAGGAACTCGGTGGTCCCCATGAGGAACGATGCGATATTCAGCGGTCCGCGCGAGACGGCGAACCTGATCCGGTGCCCCGCTGCCTCCATGGCCGGTTGCTTGTGCCGCAGGCGCTGGATGACAAAGGGAAGCAGGCCGTCCGTCTTGACATTGGGGCGACGAAGCCCCCCCACCGCCGAGATGTCGGTCATCACGGGAAGTGGATTTCCCAGGCTGTCCGCGTGCCATACGCACTTGCACCCGAACGCCGAGGGCTCGGTGCACATGCCGTATTCCGACCAGAAGCCCGGCAGGAAGATCACGTCGGGAAACGACTCAATGGCCTTGAGGTTCGCCTCAAACCAGACTTCTTCACTCGTGTAGTAATCCAGGGTGGAGACGCCACACCAGCCCGGCAGCCAGGGGCTGTCGATAATGAACGCGACGGGAAGCGGCTGGACCGTCTTGCCCTCGATGACCCGTGTCAGAATACCCCATTGCACGTCATTCATACAGACAGCCCTCGCTGGCCACGGAAGAAACGCTGGACCGACCGCTCAATTCCACTATAATGCCACGACAGCCTGCCTGAAATGCATGATGTTGACAATTCATTGCAGGATAGCGACATATGGCTGAAATCTCCGGACAAAGCCCGAATCCGCCCCCAGAGCCTGCCCGCCCGTGGCGGACCATTCCCGATCTTCACGAGGATTGGCCACTAAAGAGCTTCTCTCGCCAAGAAAGGACTTGAAAATCGTGCGCTTGTGGGTCATGATTTGGCGAGCATGGCCTAGCAGTCCGTTGAAAAACGTACGGCCCACAGAAACGGGCCCTTTTTGTCATTCCCGTGAAAGTCGACGACGCGCCTTGGCGGGCGGGAATCCACGCTGTGCGGGCAGAGACACACGA
>DSDH01000143.1 GCA_011055475.1 Phycisphaerales bacterium
GAGGGGTGGCAGCCACCGAGCGAAGTGAAGTGGATGGGGCTTTACAGGGATACGGACACGGTCTGTGCAAGGGTGCCGGGACGGGCCATCCACTTCACCCTTCGGGTTCAGTGGCTGCCACCCCACGATTTCCTGGCCCCCACCATCGTCATCCCGACCGCAGGGCCGAAGGCCCGCAGCGGAGGAATCGGTTCGAACAGCCCTTCCGCAAGTCGGGTGGCATGCCCACGCTCGCGTGGGCATGTCCTGGCGATACGGGCGCTCGTCGTCCCATGGCCACACAAGTGTGGCCATGCCACCCACGCTTAAAGTAGACGAAACGAAGACCGCGCCGGTCGGGCTGTTCACGCTGGGGGTGGCAGCCACTGAGCGCAGCGAAGTGGATGGGTCTGTGCAAGGGTGCCGGTATCCGGCACATCTAATTGCCGCGCAGCGACTTGCAGAAGATGATCTTGTCGTCGCCGGGCCCATAGAAATCCGTGATCCGCGCCGCGGCCTGATACCCCAGGGCCCGATAGAAGCCTTGCGTGGATACATAGCATGGCCGGCCCGATGTCTCCACGATCACGCGAGCCCCGCCGCGGGCGGCGATGTCCTGCTCCGCAAACGCCATCAACACCCTGCCCAGCCCCTGTCCGTGGCGGTCCGGCGCCACGCCGATCCAGTACAGATCGTACGTCCCGACGGCGCACGGCGTCGGCCCATAGCACACCCAGCCGACCACGCGGCCGGAAACCTCCACCACATACGACTGGTAGTGCCCTTGCGGCCCCTCGGCGATGGCCTCGTCGAACACCTCGCGGGCCACCTCCAATTCGCATGGCCGAAAGAGGCCTGACTCGGCCAGCAGCGCCGCGACCGTGTCGCGATCCTCGCGCTTTGCCCGGCGGAGGCGGTGCTCGTCTCGCCCCGCTCGCGGCCTTGCCGACCTGTGCTTCGCTCGCCCGTGACGGTTCCTCGCCGCCGCCCGCGCGAGGGCGTTTTGAACCGTTATCTCGACGAACCGCCGGTACGGGATGCCCGCCGCCTCCAGGGCCGCGGCGAAACCCGCATCCGGCGAGATGTCCGGATTCGCATTGACCTCCAGCACGTAAGGCCGCCCCTCGGCATCGAGGCGAAAGTCCACCCGGCAGTAGTCCCGGCATTCCAGGGCCCGACAGGCCCGATCGGCAAGCAAGCGGACCTCGTCGGCCTGCTTGTCCGACAGCGGCGCGGGGATGATCCGCGGCGTGTGATGGAACGCGAAGCTGTCGGCCCGCCACTTGGCCTCGTAGCCCACGATCCGCGGCCGGCCCCGACCAAATGCACTGAAGTCGATCTCGGCCAGGGGCAGCACACGGACCTGCCCCTTGGCCCGGATCACGGAGACATTCAGCTCGCGGCCCTCGATGTACTGCTCCACCAGGGCCGGTTGCCCCAAGGTCTCGTGAATCCGCCGGATCGCGTCCCTGAGCCGGCGTCCTTTCGACCGGACCACAGCCTGCTCGTCGATGCCCTCGCTGGCGTCGGCGCAGATCGGCTTGACAATGAACGGTCCCTCGAACAGGTCCCGTGCCCGCGGCGTCTCGCCCGGCGCGAACACTCGCCCCTGCGGACAGGGTACGCCGGCGGCGGACAGGATCGCCTTGCTCTTGGCCTTGTCCAGCGAGAACAGCAGGCCCGGCGTCTCGTTGCCCGTACACGCCTTGCCCATCGCCCGCACGGTCGCCGGCACGTGGCAGGCCCACGCAGCGCCGTCGGCCAGGCTCTCCACGAGGTTGAGCACGACCTCGTGATCGCACCCGGCCAGCACCTGGACGATCTCCGGGTACCGCCGGACGGCCCAACGATCGCAGGGCCAACCCAGATGGCCACACGCCGCCTCGACGGCGCGCACCTCATCCAATACGCCCGCGGCACTTTCGGCAAAGGCCCCGGATGGCCCGGCGCCATCGACCGAGGGATCGTTGTACAGGATCAGGATACGATGCGCGGCGCGCGGCATGCCGACAATCCCTGGCGCTCCAGGGCGCCGACCACGATCGACCGGATGAGTTCCACGTAGGCCATGCCCTCTTGCGTGGCGATCATGGGCAGGTCCGAATGCGTCGGATGCAGACCGGGCAGCGGATTGAGCTCGATGAACGACGGTCGGCCCTGCGCATCCAGCCGGATGTCCACCCGCCCCGCGTCGCGGCACTCGAGCACGCGGTACGCCGCCAGCGCCAGCGCCTCGGCCTCCTCACGCAGCGGCCCGGCGGGCATGGCAAAGTAGTGCACGAACTGCTCGCACTGCTCCTTGACCTCCAACGAGTAATCCCTGGCGGGCGCATCGGCGCGGATGGTCATCTCCAGCGTGCCCAGCACGCGGGCGTCGCGTCCCGTACCCAACAGGGCCGTGGTGAACTCGCGACCCGGCAGGTACTCCTCCACGAGCACCGGCTGGGCGAACCGTTCAAGCAATCGCTCGCACACCTCCCGCAACTCTTGTGGCGTGGTGATATTCGACCGGCCATCGACCCCCTTGCCCGTTCCCTCGGCCAGCGGCTTGGCGAACAGCGGATACGTGAGCCCGACCGCGTCGACCTCCTCGGGCCGGTGGATCACGGCGAAACGCGGCGTCGCCAGGCCCGCCGAGGCCACGACCCGCTTGGTCATCGCCTTGTCCAGCGTCAATGCACACACCAGCGGATCGGAAAACGTGTACGCGATGTCGTACATCTCCAGCAACGCCGGCACCTGTGCCTCGCGGCTGCGGCCATGCAGCCCCTCGGCGATGTTGAACACCAGGTCCCATCGCGATCCCTTGGTCAGCAGCCGCGCCA
>DSDH01000111.1 GCA_011055475.1 Phycisphaerales bacterium
ACCGCCCAAAGCCGCCTTGCCGCCACAGGCCGTCTGGATCAATCCCCCGCGCGAACATGGAAATCCAAGCAACACATTAGAGCGTAATTCCGAAAAGGAACTGTCTCATTCGACTTGACAACTGCCGAGGCGTTTCAGCAGTATCGCATCACGACCGAGACGCGCCGGCTGTATCCTTACCGCCGGGAGGTGTGTCGTCTATACCGGAAAACAGCATAGCGGGTGGCAAGTTACGCCCAAGTCATTTATGTAACGCGCCCGGCAGGACTCGGACCTGCGACCTACGGATTAGAAATCCGTTGCTCTATCCGGCTGAGCTACGGGCGCTGCTTTGTAAGTGTCTGCAATCTAACGATTTCCTGATTGCCTTGTCAACAAAGCGGAAGGGAAAAAGCTGCGGACGGCATAACGCGCCATGATGTGACGCGAGGGCGAATCAAGCGGCCGTCGGCCTGCGGTCTCTGAGAGGCTTCGGCAAGGAGCAGCGGGTTACAGGCGTTCGGCCTCCGAGGACATGTGCAGGTCGCACAGGCGTCGCGACGGCCACAGCGGGGCGCACAAAAAGGGCGGCCCTCTCGGGCCGCCCGTGCTATATCACACTGCCAACAGGGATGCTCAGCGGTTGCGTCGCCGCGACCACACTGCCCCGACCGCTCCAAGTCCCAGAAGCGCCATCGTTGCGGGCTCCGGGACCACGGCAAGATACGCTCCCGACCCGCCGGACTCGCTGGCGCTGACCGTCGCGCCCGTCCACCAGTCGGCCGAACGCACCGTAAACATCGCCCACGTTGCCTCCTGATCCACCAGGTTTTGCAGGGCGTCGGAGACGTCGATTTCCACCCAGCCGGTCGTCCCGCCCGGAATACTGGCCACGGTCTGGCCATAATTGAGCCAGTCCTTGGCTTCGACGACTCCATCGGCATCACTGCCATAGCGGATTTGGACGCCACCGGCAACGCTCTCGAAGTGCACATTCAAAGTGGCTTCGAGATCGGATGAGCCGGCCAACGAAGAGATCGAGAACGGCAGAACCGGCACATACCAATAGCGATACCACGAATCGGATGGATCATAATCCGCCGTGAGGGTTGCGGCCTCCAGGCCGTCCACCCAATAGGAGCTCCCAAACGTGTTGCCCCAGTCCCGGCATCCGCGGGCATCGCCGGGGTCCACGGGGATGACAATGCCCGACAGCGCCGTGGCACCCAGCATCAAGGTGATCATGGTTGAAAAGACGATGGAGTTGATGCGCGGATTCATTCAGTACCCTCTCCGTTAAAAAAAAGAGTCGGGATCGTCCCGACCGATCGTGCCCGGCTCCGTTGCCCGGCATGGTCACGCGTAGTATACCGTTTTAGCCCTGCCCAAGTCAAGGGTTTTCGACGGCAAGTGCCTTGCGTTGCAGAACAAGCAGCACGTGTGAGCAGCCTGTGCGATGAGAAACGCGGTATCGATGTTCGACAGATGGCGACGCTGTCGGTGACGGCCGGTCTACCAGGCCCACGCCGATGGGGGAGGGGCCTGCTGTCGTTGCAGATCGGCGGCCAGCGCACGCAACGTCGGCAGGGCGTGACCGAAGAGCATTCTGTAGCCTTCGCAGAAGCAACTCTCGGCCTTTACGCCGCGGCCCGTGGCCAGGCGATCTTTCGGGCAGCCGCCCCGGCACAGGTCCAGATATCGGCACACCAGGCACTTGTGCGCGAGGTCGCGTTTCTGTCGCGAGAAGCGCCGCTTCGTTTCGCTCGAGGCCAGCGCGGCGATGGGCGTCTCCAGGATGTTGCCTAAACGCCAGCGCGGCTCCACAAAAAAGTCACAGCAGAAGGTCTCACCCGTGTGCTCCACAACGATATAGTCGTTGCAGCGGGTGGCAAACGTGCATTCGGTGGGCCCGGCGCCGAGCAACTGGGAGAGGATGCTGTCAAACGTACGGATGCTGACCTTCCGCGGGCCGTGCTCCCGCCAACGGTCAAAAATGCGGCACAAGAAACGGCCATACTGCTCGGCGGTGATGCTGAATGCCGTTGGTTTCTGTGTAGCCGGGTCGATCTCCACGCAGGGCACAAACTGCAGGTAGCGGATGCCCTGGTCCATGAAAAAGTCCCATAATCTATCGGGCTCCTGGACGTTGCGATCATTGAGCAGGACGAGGACGTTATATTCCACGCCGTGGCGGCGACAGGCGTCGATCCCCGCCATCACCCGCTCCCACGTGCCGCGCCTGGCCGCGTCCCGGCGATAGTAATCGTGCAACTCCTGCGGTCCATCCAGGCTGATGCCCGCCAGGAACTGGTACTCGGCCAGAAACCGGCACCAGTCACCGTCCAGCAGGGTGCCGTTGGTTTGCAGGGCGTTGGTCACGATTTGCCCATCCGCGCCGTACTCCTTCTGCCACGCGACCACGCGGCGGTAGAAGTCCAGCCCCATCAAAGACGGCTCGCCGCCTTGCCAGGCGAAGCTGCTGGACGGGAAGCGGCACTGCAGGTAGTCGCGGATCATGGTCTCGGCCACCGCGTCGCTCATCCGATGCCGTCCCGTGCCGAACAGGGCGGTCTTGCCCGTGTAGAAGCAGTACGTGCAACGGATGTTGCAGTCCGGCCCCGTCGGTTTGATCAGCAGCGTAAACGGCCGCATCACCTGCCTCGAGAAACGTGTCCCCCGCGAGACGCCCGATCCATACGGGCTCCACCGCTTCATTCTAGCAAGGTCCTGCTTGGACCACAACCTGATCTGCCGATCGGCCTGCGGAATGGGGGCTCCGGGTCACTTGGGGCGAGACGGATTATTTCCTACATTTTAGGTG
>DSDH01000032.1 GCA_011055475.1 Phycisphaerales bacterium
CGGGAATGACAAAAAGGGCCCGTTTCTGTGGGCCGTACGTTTTTCAACGGACTGCTAGGCCAGAACCCCCGCCACGGCCTGGACATACGCGGCCAGTCGGCTCTCCAGGCGGGGCGACAGGCCAATCCCCTCGGCGATGCGTTCGGGTTCGATGCCGAACAGGACCACCTCCCGGGGGCATTCGCCCAGTTGCCGCGACAGGTCCAGGATGTTCAACAGGTCCGCCTCGTGAAGCGAGCGATGGACCAGCCCCTTTCGGGTCCGGACCTGGTCCGGGGTAAAGCGCCGGATCGTACCGGGCTCGGCGTCCATCCTCGCACAGTCGATGAAGATCGCCCGGCGGCGACCCGCGATCCGATGCAGCAAACGCATCCCCCCGACTCCCGCATCGACGAAATCGACCTGCGGGAAACGCTCCCCGCAGGTCGATTGAAGCTCCTGTACGATGCGGACTCCGATGCCCTCGTCGCCCATCAGCACGTTGCCCAGGCCCAGGACGATCGTGTCCTTCATCCGCGAACCCACTATTTGACGAACTCGATGTCCAACATATGGGTCGAGCAACTGATGCACGGGTCATAGGACCGCACGAGCATCTCCAGACCCAGCCGCAATTCATCCTGGCCGCGATCCATGAACGCGGGCACGAACGTCTCGAAGTCCTTCTGGATGTTCGCGTGGTTCTGGTTGGTCGGGATGCAGATATTGCCCCCCGTGCACAGCCCGTCCTTGTCAAATTCGTAGGAATGGAACAGGATACCCCGCGGCGCCTCGACGCAGCCGCTGCCGCGTCCGGCCTTGGGCGTGACCTGGACCTTTTCACTCTTGAGACCACGGGTGAGCAGTTCGTCGATCATCCCGATACTGGTCTCCACCACGTGGGCGGCCTCGACCAGTTGGGCCACGTTGTTCATGAACGGGTTGCAGCAGCCCTTCTTGAGGCCGAACATGGCGGCGACCTTCTTGCCCAGCGGGCTGAGCAGATCGGCGTTGTTGTTGAACCGCGCCAGGGCCCCCACCGCGTAGCTGTCGCGATGCCACCGGGTCCACTTGGCCGTGGACTGGGGATGGACGTACTCGTTGGCCACGCTCTCCCACTGCTGGATGGGCACCGGGCCATCGCCGTTGCAGTCCGTGCTGGTGATCCCGCCGTGATAGAAGGTATAGGTGGGCGGGTCATTCTGCCGCAGCGAGACGTACTCCGTGTCCCGCTCGAACGCGGGCATCTTGTCGGCGACGCTGAGCACGACCTCGCAGATCGTCACCAGGTCCGACACCGTCGCCTTGAGCGTCTCCTGCAGGTCCCGCAATTCCTTCTCGGTGGGGATCTTCGTCAGACCGCCGGGCTTGAGCGTGGTCGGGTGGGTGGTGCGCCCGGCCAGCAGGTCGGACCAGGTATTCGCCACGCGATGGACGCGGATGATGGTCTTGACCGCATCCGGGGCCTTGGGCACGAGCGGCACGACCGACGGCGCCCGGAACAGATCCGGCGCCACCAGGTACCCCACGTGCAGCACGTGACTCTGCAACTGCTCGGAGTAGTGCATCAGGATCCGCAGCAGGTCCGTCTGCTCGGAGACCTCCAGCCCCAGGGCGTCTTCGACCGCCTTGGTGGAGGCCAGCGAATGGGTGATCGAGCAAATGCCGCAGATGCGGCTGACGATGGTTTGAATGTCGTCCCAGCGGCGACCGCGGACCATGGCCTCGAAGAAGCGCGGCGCCTCAGGCACCTGCCACTGGCACTTTTCGACGGTGCCGTTGGCCACGTTGACCACGATGTTGCCGTGTCCCTCGACACGGGTCAGGTGATGCACGTTGATGCGGATATTCTTACTCATAGGGTGGGCCCCTGCTTACTGCAAAACAGTTCCATCTTTTGTTTCAAGTCCTCGACGGTCAGGCCGTACCGGTCCATCACGTCACGGGCGGCGTCCAGGTTGGGGTTGTCAATTAATCCCCGACAGCCGAAGCATCGGAAGTTGCTCGACGGGCACCGGGCCCCGCAGCCGGCCCGGATGATCGGCCCGATGCACACCTCGCCGTACTCCCAGCGGCAGATGTTGCCTTTGGCCTTGCACTCCACGCAGACCGGGTAGTCCGGAATCACGGGCGTCTTGCCCAGTAACAGGCAGCGGATGACGTAAGTGAATTCCGTGCGGTCGATGGGGCAGCCGTGAATCTTGAAATCCACCGGCACGACCTCGTCCACCGCCTTGGTCATCGCCGTGGCCAGGTGGGGCATCGAGGCCGCCTCGCCGTAGACGCACTGCTTGACCTCGTCCAGGTCGAAGTGGTTCTTGAGCTTGTTGACGCCTCCGATGGTGGCACACGCGCCCAGTGCGACCAGCACCTTGGCCCGCTGGCGGATGACCTTGACCCGCTCCTCGTCCTCCGGACGGGTGATCGAGCCTTCGACGAGGGCAATGTCGTACTCCGTGCTCTGCTCGCTCATCGCCTCGCGCCACTCCACGACGTCCACCGCGCCGATCAAATCGAGAATCTCTTCCTCGAGATTCACGATCTGAAGCTGGCATCCTTCGCAACAGGCGAAGTCGAATATGGCTACTCTGGGTTTACTCATGCTAGATGGCCTCCGGGACACTACCCAATTCGGAATAACGATATACCGGGCCCGTCTGGCAGACGTACTGGTCGTTCATCTGGCAGTGCCCGCACTTGCCCACGCCGCACTTCATCCGCCGCTCCAGGTTGAGGAAGATGTGCTCGGTGGGCACCTTGGCCTCGGCCAGGGACATCAGCACGAACTTGTACATCACGGGCGGGCCGCACACCAGTA
>DSDH01000593.1 GCA_011055475.1 Phycisphaerales bacterium
CTTCTCGTTTGCGGGCCCGCTGACCGAGGTTGTTCTGCTGGGCAACATCGCCATTCGGACCGGCCAGAAACTGCAGTGGGACCCCGACGCCATGCGGATCACCAACGTGCCGGAGGCCAACAACTTGCTGCACTACGGGTATCGTAAGGGCTGGACTCTCTAGGCCGGTCCGCAGGGCTCGCGTTGCGAGGAATATCCCGGCCGAGTCGCCAGAAATCGGCCTGTCCGGTCGTCTTAGATGATGAGAAACTGCGTTTTCATTTTGTGTGAGAGGGTATGCAGATGAGCAAGAGCCATTGCGGGTGGACGCGGCGGCGGTTTCTGGGCGTCGCGGCCTCAAGTGCGGCGGTGACCATCCTGCCGCGATTTGTTTTGGGCGGGCCGAAGTTTGTCGCGCCGAGCGACACGGTCTACATCGCCATCATCGGCTGCGGCGGACAGGGGCGGACGAACGCCCGCGGCCTGTTCCAGCAGGGCGACGCCCGCATCGTGGCCGTCGCCGATATGCGGGACAAGGACGACTACGGGCGGTTTTACTATGGAGGCACCGCCGGTCGGCTGCCCGTCAAGGCCGAGGTCGAGGCCCACTACGGCCCCAAGGTGCCGGGCTTCCGCTGCAACGACTACGTCGATTTCCGCCGCCTCTTCGATCAGGAAAAGAACATCGACGCGATCCTCTGCGCCACGCCGGATCACTGGCACGCGGGCGTGACGCTGGCGGCGATCCGTCGCGGCAAGCACGTCTACTGCGAGAAACCGCTCACGCACAACATCTACGAGGCCCGTAAGGTGGCCCAGGCCGCCGCGGAGGCGGGCGTTGCGACGCAGATGGGCAACCAGGGCCGCAGCGACGAGGGCCAGCGACTGACGTGTGAGTGGATCTGGGACGGGGCGATCGGGCCGGTGCGGGAGGTGCACGCCTGGAGCAGCGCCGGGGGCTGGGCCTCCGGACGCGGCCGACCGCAGGAGTGTCCGCCCGTGCCGGAGGGGTTCGATTGGGACCTGTGGCTGGGTCCCAAGCCGCCACGCCCCTACCATCCGGCCTACGCCCCCTACAACTGGCGGGGCTGGTGGGCGTTCGGCACCGGCTGCGTCGGCGACATGGGGGTGCACAATATCGAGCCGGCCTTTGCCGCGCTGAAGCTGGACCATCCGATCAGTGTGGAGCCGGTCGCCACGGCCTTTCGGGACGAGGAGGTCATCGCCGGCGACAACCACGTCATCTGGGAGTTCGGCCCGCGGGGTGACATGCCCTCGGTCAAGGTGCACTGGTACGACGGGTCGCTGCAGCCGCCGCGACCGGCGGAGCTGGAGCCGGGCCGGCGCCTGGGCGAGGGCAGCAACGGCATCCTGCTGATCGGCGACAAGGGCACCATCATGGGCGGTGGTTGGAGCCGCAGCCCGCGCATCATCCCTGAACCAAAGATGCAGGCCTACAAGCGCCCGCCCAAGTCCCTGCCGCGCTCGCCGGGTCATCACCGCGACTGGCTCAACGCCTGCAAGGGACAGGGCAAAGCGTGCAGTGACTTCAGCTACAGCGCAAGACTGGCCGAATTCGTCCTGCTCGGCGACGTGGCGATCCGCGCCGGGGAGAAGATCTACTGGGACGGCCCCAACATGCGCGTCACCAACGTGCCGGCCGCCCAGGCCTTCGTGCAGGAGGCCTATCGGCCCGGATTCGACCTGGATCGCATCTGAACACGCGCTGAACACGATATGACAATCCGTTCTGAAAGGTGGACTCATGAGCAAGCAGACCTGCCGGACCACACGGCGACGTTTCCTTCAGGGGGCCGCGGCGACGACCGCGGCGTTCACGATCATTCCGCGGCATTGCCTGGGCGGCGCCAGCGCGCCCAGCGATAAGCTGCGGATCGCGGGCATCGGGGTCGGCGGCCGTGGGGCCGGCGACATCAACGACGTCGCCGGCGAGGCCATCATCGCCCTGTGCGACGTGGACGAAGGCCGCGCCAAGGGGACTTTCGAGAAGTTCCCCGACGCCCGCCGCTACAAGGACTACCGCGTCATGCTGGACAAGGAGGAGGGCAACATCGACGCCGTGGTGATCGGCGCCCCGGATCACGTTCATGCGCCGGCCGCGATGATGGCCATCCGCAAGAAAAAGCACGTTTACTGCGAAAAGCCCCTGACCCATACCATTTACGAGGCCCGCGCCCTGACCCAGGCGGCCAAGGAGTACGGCGTCGTCACCCAGATGGGCAACCAGGGACACGCCGGCGAGGGTATTCGTCTGACCTATGAGTTCATTAAGGACGGCGCCATCGGCACGGTCCGCGAGGTGCACGGTTGGAGCGACCGGCCCATCTGGCCCCAGGGAATCGAACGCCCCACGGATCGTCCCCCCGTACCGAAGACGCTGGATTGGAACCTGTGGCTCGGTCCATCGCCGGAAAGACCCTATCACCCCGCGTATGTGCCGTTCAACTGGCGAGGCTGGCTGGACTGGGGCACCGGGGCCATGGGCGACATGGCCGTGCACAACCTGGACCCGGCCTTCTTCTGTCTGGGTCTGGGCAGCCCCGACTGGGTCGAGGCCGAGGTGGACAACCGCTACAAAGAGACGTGGCCCCAGTGGCAGATTCTGACCTACCACTTCCCCGCCACGGACAAGCACCCCGAGCTCATCATGAAGTGGTTCGACGGCGGCAAGAAGCCTCCGCGGCCGGCCGAGCTCGAAGAGGGCCGCAACCTCGGGTCGAACGGCATCATCTTCCTCGGCGACAAGGGCACGGTCATGTGCGGCAGCCACGCCGGCGCACCGGTGCTCATCCCCGA
>DSDH01000056.1 GCA_011055475.1 Phycisphaerales bacterium
TCATCCAGGTTCCGCGAGGAATCCAAAAGCTTCTTGGCGTACAGCTCGTCGATCAGGGTCCTGGCGGGACGGTAGTAGTTGTCGTTGTAGTTCGCGATGGCCTTATCCATGTGATCGAAGTGCCCATCCGCCCAGGCCGGTGAGTGGCACGCCAGACAGACCCGCCGCATCTTATCGCGCTCCTCCTTCCAGTTCGTCGCCGCGGGGAAGGCGGCGAATTCACTGGGCCGAACCGTCAGCGGGGCCTGCGTCTCCCAGGCGAGGCGTTCCGTCACGTCGTGTGTGCCGGGCACGTCCGCCACCGCCGACATGTGGCACACCGCGCACGTCGGGGTCCGGTAGTCCACGCCCGCGGTCCATGCCCCGGGCGCGGCGTCCCACTTCCACGCGTCGCCCTGATCGTAGAACAGCGCGCCGTGCTTGGATTCCTTGTAGATTTCCATCTGCGGATGGTCCGGCCCCAGATGGCACTGCCCGCAGGACTCGGCGCGCCGGGCCTCGGCGACGGAGAACAGGTGCCGGGTATGGCAACTCGAACACGAGCCCCGCGAGCCGTCCGGATTGATGCGGCCCACGCCCACGTTGGGCCACGTGTCCGGGTCGAATGCCCCATCGCGAACGGCCACCACGCTGCCGTGGCAATGCTGACACCCCGTGACCCGCTCAATGGTATTGTTCATGCCGTCCCGGAGCCACGGGTCAATCTTCCAGATGATCTCCAGCGTGTTGGCGTGCTTGCTCCGGGCGTATTCGGCGGCCTGGCCCGGATGGCAGCGCGAGCAATCCCGCGGCGAGACGATCGTGCTGATCGGCGTCTTATCGTGCTCCAGGTGCACCCGACTCACGTCCGGGTCGGCCTGCGAGGCGGCGTGACAATCCAGGCACGTGACCCGCGCGTGGGCGTGCCGACTGGCGGCCCAGTCGGCCACCAGACCGGGGCTCTCCTCGGCGTGACAGTCAATACACCGCCGCGCGGCGTCGCTGATCTGCTGCTCGATGCGAAACGTCTTGACCGAGGGCACGGTCTGCGGCGTTTGCGTCTGCGCCGCCAGGCCGCTCGCCCACGTAAGACCGGCGGCGACAACAAGAATTCCCAAGGCTTTCATGGACCTGTCCTTTCCTCCATGGAGAACAACGTTTCATGCCTTTCGTGACCGGCGTTCTCGTGGCAGGTCACGCATCGGTTTTCCGGTTTGTGCGGCTCGGCCAGGGCGGCCTGGTGCGCCTGCCGGGCCGGCGACGGACCCAAGGCCCGATCCAGCCCATCGTGGCAATGCAGGCACGTGTCATTGTCCATGTGGCCCAGCACCCTCCGGCGCATCGTTTCCCGGTCGTACTCCGGGCCGACAAGGTGCATGATCACGTCCTTCGTGCCCGCGTAGCCCTTGGCCACGACGTGCCGGATGTAGTGGTGCCGCGGCGGCAGGTGGCATTCGATGCAGTCCACACGAATCCCGTTGGGATTGGTGCCGTGGCGGCTCAACTCCCACGTCTGGTAGCTGATATTCATCTCGTGGCACCCCGACCCGCAATACTCACTGCGGCTCAACGGCTCCATAGCGTAGTTCAACGCCACGAACGCGAGGATGGCAAATACGACGCCCGCCGCGAAGACGCCCCCGCGGGTGCGAATCAGAGTGAACAGCTTGCCCCACCGCGTACGCATGCGGGTACTTTAGGGACCGCCCGGTAACCCGACAAGGGGCAACCACGATAAAAAACTCCGCTCAGGTCGGCGCCGATGTTGTCGAGGATGCGTCGGCGGCCGATACGGTCGTCTTGGCATACCAGTGCTGGGCCATGTGGTAGATTTCGATCAGTTCCTCGACCATTCGGCTGACCGAATGGTGGTGGCGGATGTACTGCTGGCCCGCCTCGGCCAGGCGCCGGGCGAACGCCCGATCCACCAGGAGCTTGCGCAGGGCCGTGTAGATGCTCAGTTCGTCGTTCGGCTGGAAGAACACGGCGTTCTCATCCTCCGTGAGCACGCCCTCGGCCCCACGCCGACAGACGGCGACGGCCGTGCCCACGCTCAGCGCATCCAGCAGGTTCGCATCGGTCGGCGAGACGGGCTGGGTCTGCAGGAAGATATCCGCCCCGGCGAGGACGTTACGCAGGGGACGCACCTGCGGGACCAGGGTCACGATCTCGTTGAGCCCCAGTTCGTTGATGCGTCGAAAGAGCGCCCGGTCGGCCCGGCCCTTGCCGATGACCGCCAACATACACTGATGTCCGTCGACCGTCAGGTGCCGCAGGGCGTTGAGCACCGGTTCAAGATCCGCCAGCCGATGGAGCGGCTGGACCGTGACCATGCTGGCAATACGATCGGGCTCGCCGAAGCAGGCGCACTTGTCCGACACGAACGCCCCCACGTTGACGTGGAAGATGCTTTCGGCCATGAAGGAATACCGCCTCTTGAGCCGTTCGACCGTGGCCGTGCGCCAGGCGATCAGCGCCGCACAGTGCGACGGCGCGACGACCGGCTTGATCCATCCGGGAGGCCGGCTGAACGTCAGGATGTACGGCACGCCCAGCGCGGCGGCCAGATGACGCGTCAACTCGGCCCGACTGAGGTCAAAGCAATGCAGGACCGTGGGTTTGAACGCCGCCAACTGCTCCGCCAGCAACCGGCGATTATACCCCCGCATAAGGGGTATCCGATACGCCGGATAGGGCATGGTCTCGGTCGGCGGGCCGGGCAGCGAGATCACCTCGAACTGCGGCGGATGCACCAGCGCCGGCTGACACGCCTCCGACCGCAGCCCCAGAAGCAGCCGTCGCAGGGAATGGGCCA
>DSDH01000280.1 GCA_011055475.1 Phycisphaerales bacterium
CGGTGAAGGTCCCGTCGGCCACGAGCTCGGTAATCAGCCGATGCGTCTCGTCCATCACCTCCGGTCGCTCGACGCGGACCCCGATATAGTCATTCAGGTAGAAGAAGCGTCGATAGTTGACGGCCCGTTGCGCCTCCTGCCAAAAGGCCGGATGGAACACCTGCGCCTCCAAAAGCTCGTGCAGAAACGCCGGATCCGCCAATCCCCCGAGCCGCCCGGTCTTTGCGTCCAGGCCCAGCCTCTTGCGGATGCCCGGTTCGTGACGGGCAAGATGCCAGAGACGCTGTTTGACCGCGGCCAGGGCGTCGTCCTTCGCCGGACTCCACGGCATGGCCGCCTGCTCGTCAAAGGCCTTGGCCAACGCCAGCAGCTCCGCGGACGCGGACGAACCCGAACCGCGCGCGTGCTGCTCGCCCAGGCCGTCGGCGAGCCGGCGCAGAACGCGGCCATACGTCGCCAGCGCCAGCGGGAAGCGATGCTCATAGTAGACGACGCGAAACCCATCGCCTGTCAGCTCCAGGTGGATCTCGCCGGCGTCGATCACCTCGCGGAGCGGCCGACCGAGAAAGGGCGCCGACACCCGTCCGCACAGCGACGGATCGGGATAGTTCCAGTCGATGTCGAAGAACTCGCGGCAGCGGCTCTGCCGCCCATGTTCCAGCAGGTCCATCAGCCACGCGTTCTGGCTGCAATAGGCCATGTGGTTGGGCACGATATCCTGCAGCCAGCCCATGCCGAGCCGTTTCCTTTGCGCGGTCAGTTCCTCAAACGCCCGCCGGCCGCCCAACTCGGGATTGAGGCGGTTGGGATCGACGATGTCGTACCCGTGATCGCTGCCCTGGCGGGCGCGGAAGATCGGCGAGGCGTAGACCGTATCCACCCCCAGCCTCTTGAGATAGGGCAAGACGCGGCCCGCCGCCGAGAATCCGAACGACGGCGTCAGTTGCAGCCGGTATGTGGCCAGGGGAATCGTCATGATTTCACAGGGGATGCACGGTCTCGACCGCGGCCGTGGCCGTCGCCTCCATCAGTGGCTGGTCCGCACGGGGTTCGAACAGTGCGATGCTGTGCGGCGGCATGGTCACCTCGCACTCGCCCTCCACCCGGCCGGGCAACGTCTCGCCGGGGCCGTCCCAGCGGAGGGCCGCCGAGTCCACGAGCTTTATCCAGATCGTGTCCGGGGCCATCATGTGGAAGGGCTGGGGCTCGGCGCTGAAGTTCATCAGACACTGCAACTGCCGCCGCCCGATCCACCGGTGCCACAAAAGGATCCGTTTGTCGTCCCGCGTGCGGACGCTCAATCCGGATTTGTCCACAAACGCGGGGTAACTTCGCCGAAGGTGGATGAGATGCCGGTAGAACTCCCAGAGTCGGCGATGCCGCCCGTCCGTCCGTCGCTCCCAGTCCAGGATGCAGCGCCGAAACGTCTCCTCGGCCTGCGGATCGGGACAGGCCCCCTCCCATGCAAAGGCCTTGAACTCCTCGGCCCGGCCCCGCCGAACCGCCTCCACAAGCTCGGGGTCGCCGTGATCCACGAAGTACTGGAAGGGCGCCGGCTCGGCGTACTCCTCGCCCATGAACAGCAGCGGCACATAAGGACTCAACAGCAGCGCCCCGGCCGCGAGCTTGAGCGCCTCAAAGCCGACCAGATGCCCCAGCCGCTCCCCGCGCATCCGGTTGCCGACCTGGTCGTGGTTCTGGATGCACACGACAAACTGCTCGGCGGGACGATGTCGGGAACTGCTGCCGTGACGCCGCTTGCGATGCTCGGAATACCGCCAATCGTAGACAAAACCCTCCTTGAGCGCCTTGGCGAGGTCGTGCAGGCGGCCAAAGTCGCGGTAGTAGCCGTTTCGCTCGCCGGTGACCAGGGCGTGCAGGCTGTGGTGGAAGTCGTCCGACCACTGGGCGTCCAGGCCGCAGCCGCCGGATCGCCGGGGTTTGATGAGCCGGACATCGTTGAGATCGCTCTCGCCGATGAGCAGCATGGACCGACCCCGCCGCCGCGAGCGCCTGTGCACCGCCTGGGTGAGCTCCGCGATGAAGTGCTTGGCGCTGAGGTCCACAATCGCGTGCAGGGCGTCCAGCCGCAGGGCATCCAGGTGGTATTCCTCGAACCAGTAGAGCGCGTTCTCGATGAAGAACTCACGGACGCCGTAACTGTAGGCGTCGTCGAAGTTGATCGACTCGCCCCAGGGGGTGGAGTACTTCCCGGTGAAGTACGGACCGAAATCCCGAAGGTAGTTGCCCTCGGGGCCAAGATGGTTGTACACCACGTCGAGGATGACCGCCAGTCCGTGCTCGTGGCACCGCCGGACGAAGCGCTTGAGGGCCTCCGGACCGCCATAGGAGTTCTGCACGGCATAGGGATAGACGCCATCATAGCCCCAGTTCCGCCGGCCGGGGAACTGCGCGACCGGCATGAGCTCCACCGCGTTGATCCCCAGGGCGGCCAGGTCCGTCAACCGAGCGATGGCCGCGTCGAACGTCCCCTCCGGGGTGAACGTGCCGACGTGCAGCTCATAGATCATCATGTCCTTCAGGGCGACGCCCGCCCCTTTGTCGTCGCCCCAGGCAAAGGCCCGATGGTCCACCACCTCGCTGGGCGCGTGCACCCCCTCGGGCTGATAGCCGGAGGCCGGGTCCGGCCGTTCCAGTTCGCCATCCAGGCGATAGACATAACGGCAACCGGCGGCAGCCTCCACCGTGGCCTGCCAGGTCCCATCCCGGTCCTTCTCCAAGCTCACGGTTCGCGGCGATTCGCCCAGCAGAC
>DSDH01000302.1 GCA_011055475.1 Phycisphaerales bacterium
AGGTTCCGCGCGTGGGCGTCGCCGGGCGACCCGGCCGGAGTGGGACCCGGCACGGTGAACAAGGCGCTGGTGTCGAGCGTCGATTTCGGGGCGACCATGCTGTCGCTGGCCGGGTGCGAGATTCCGGAGCACCTGCATGGCCGGCCGTTCTTGGGGCCGAAGAAGGCCCCGCCGCGGGAATATATCTACGGCGCTCGGGACCGGATCGACGAATCCTATGACCTGGTGCGATGCGTGCGGGACGAGCGATTTCACTATATCCGCAACTTCATGCCGTTCGTGCCGCGGGCGATGCACGTGGAGTACATGGACCTGATGCCGACGATGCAGGAGATGCGACGGCTGAACGCCGAGGGCAAGCTGCGGGGCGCGGAACGACAGTATTTCGAGCATCCGCGGCCGGTTGAGGAGTTGTACGACACGCAAACTGATCCGCACGAGGTGAACAACCTGGCCGGTGATCCGCAATATCGTTCGGTTCTGCTGCGCATGCGACAGGAGACATTGGACTGGATGCGCCGCATCGGCGACGTGGGGCTCATCCCCGAGCCGGACTTCGACATGATGAAGCGGCCGATGGATCGGTACGAAGTCACCGCCTTGCCCGGCGTGGACGTCCGGGAGCGTGGCGAGGGGGCGTGTGTCGTGACGCTGACGTGCTGCACACCGGGCAGCTCGATTGCATATCGGCTCGATGGTCCGCAGGGCACGTGGACGGGGACCCGGTGGGAGGTGTACGGGGAACCGATCCGGGTGCGACGCGGGCAAACGTTGCGGGCCAAGGGCGTGCGGATCGGGTTTCGGGACAGCAAGGAGATCGAGTGGCGCCATGGCCAGGAGCCGATCCCGGCCCAGGCCGATCAGAGCCGGGAGCACTGGAAGCAGCGCCTGGCCCGGACGAATTTGCTGGACACACTCCTGGAGATCAAGCAACTGGACCTGGAAGGGCCCGCGGCCCGGGACCAGTACTTCGACTGGTTGGGTAATGAGTGGGGGCCGGTGCGGTACTGGGCCGTCGTGGGTCTGCACCAGACGTGCACGGATGCGGCCTCGATCGAGCGGGCCGCCAAGGCCCTGGTACCGATGTTAAAGGACGATTCGCAATCGGTGCCGGTCGCCGCGGCCGAGGTCCTGTGTGACTGGGGGCGGGTCGAGGTGGGGCTGCCGGTCTTGCTGCACGCATTGAAGGACGGTGCCGTTGAGCAGACGCGGCTGTCTGCGGCGCATGCGTTTGAGCGGCTGGGTCCGAAGGTGCAGACGGCTGAACCGGAGGTGCGCCAGGTCTTGCAGAAGTCCGGCGGCGACGTCAAGAAAGTCCTCGAACGAGCGGTGGAGAACATGCGGGCCTGAGGCGCGGGCGCCAGGAAACGGAAGGGAGACGATGAATCGACGGCATTTCTTGAAGGCGGTCGGCCTGGCCGCGGGCCTGAGCGCGATCGGTCAGGGACAACGGCTCCTCGCCGAGCGCCGTCGGCCAAACTTCGTGTTCATCCTCGTGGACGACATGGGCTGGACGGACGCGGGGTGTCTGGGCAGCACCTTCTACGAAACGCCCAACATCGACCGCCTGACGGCCGGCGGCGTACGTTTCACGAATGCCTATGCCGCGTGCCCGGTGTGCAGTCCGACGCGGGCGAGCATCATGACGGGCAAGTATCCCGCCCGACTCGATCTGACGGACTACCTGAAGGGAAGACGCAAGGGCAAGTTGCTGCCGGCCGAGTATCGCGATGAGATGCCGCTGGAGGAGGTGACGATCGCCGAGGCCCTCAAGGAGGCGGGCTACGCCACGTTCTTCGCCGGCAAGTGGCACCTGGGCGGCGAGCCCTATTGGCCGGAGCACCAGGGCTTCGACGTGAACATGGGCGGCTGTGACCGCGGCGGGCCATACGGGGGCAAGCGGTATTTCTCGCCCTACGACAACCCCCGTCTGCCGGATGGCCCGCCGGGTGAGCATCTGCCGGACCGATTGGCCACGGAGACGGTGAAGTTCATCTCATCGCACAAGGATGAGCCGTTCTTCGCCTATCTGTCGTTCTACTCGGTGCACACGCCGCTGATGGCCCGGCCGGACCTGGAGGCGAAGTACCAGGCCAAGAAGGCCCGGCTTGGCCTGGAGGCCGAGTGGGGCCAGGAGGGCGAGCGTCAGGTGCGACTGGTCCAGGAGCATGCGGTGTACGCCGGGATGATCGAGGCGATGGACCAGGCGGTCGGCAAGGTGCTCGATGCGCTGGAGCGGATGGGCCTGGCCGAGGAGACGATTGTGTTCTTCATGTCCGACAACGGCGGCCTGAGCACCTCAGAGGGCCACCCCACCTCGAACGTTCCGTTGCGGGCGGGCAAGGGCTGGCTGTATGAGGGCGGCATCCGGGAGCCGATGATCGTCCGCTGGCCCGGTGTAGCGCGGGCCGGGAACACCTGCGATGAGCCGGTCATCAGCACGGACTTCTACCCGACAATGCTTGAGATGGCCGGGCTGCCAGCGCACCCACAGCAGCACAGAGATGGGTGCAGCTTTGTGGGGTTACTGACTGGGCGGGGCGAGAAGCCGGACCGGGAGGCGATCTACTGGCATTACCCCCACTACGGCAATCAAGGGGGCAGTCCCGGCGGGGCCGTGCGGTGTGGCGACTGGAAGCTGATTGAGTTCTACGAGGACGATCGTCTCGAGCTCTACAACCTTGCTGAGGACCTCAGCGAGCGGAACAACCTCGCCGAGGCGATGCCCGATAAGGCCGCCGAACTGCGTCGCATGCTACACGCA
>DSDH01000044.1 GCA_011055475.1 Phycisphaerales bacterium
ATCTGGTCCTGTGCGGGCAGCGTGATGGTCTGAACATGATTGAGGTCGATGCTCAGGAAGCCCCCGAGGCCCTCGTGGCCGACGGCGTCGCGACGGGTCTCAAGGCCATTCAGCAGGTCTGCGAGATGATCGACGAACTGGTGCAAAAGGCCGGCAAGCCCAAGGTCATGCCGGAGATCGAGCAGGACGAGGGCGGGCGTCTGGCGGCGGAGATCGAATCGCGGTATGGGGGGCAAATCCGCCAAGCCTATCAACTCACGCACAAGGCCGAGCGAATGGCCGCGCTCAAGGAGATTCGCCGGTTGCAGACCGAAGAGTACTTTCCGGCCGATGGGTCGCGGGAGCCGGTCTGCGGCGTGAGCCTGTTCAAGCGGGTCTGTGAGACCGTAGAGAAAAAGATTGTTCGTGCGACAATCCTCGACGAACATAAACGCCCTGATGGGCGGGGTCTGGAGGACATTCGTCCCATCCACTGCGAGGTGGGTCTATTGCCGCGGGCACACGGCTCGGCGCTGTTCACTCGCGGCGAGACACAGGCGCTGGTTTCGGCGACGCTGGGCACCGGTCGGGATGAGCAGACCGTGGACGGCCTGCTGGAGGAGTACGGCCAGCGCTTCATGCTGCACTACAACTTCCCGCCGTCGTCCGTGGGCGAGGTCCGCATGATTCGCGGGCCGGGCCGCCGCGAGATCGGCCACGGCGCCCTGGCCGAAAAGGCCCTGCAGCAGGTCATTCCCGAAGAAGAGCAGTTCCCCTACACCATTAAGCTGGTCAGCGACATTACCGAGTCGAACGGCTCGAGCTCGATGGCCTCGGTGTGTGGCGGATGCCTGGCCCTCATGGACGCCGGTGTGCCCATCCGCATGCCCGTGGCGGGCATCAGTATCGGCTTGATCAGCCGCGATGACCGGTACGTACTGTTGACGGATATCCTCGGCGACGAGGATCATCTGGGCGACATGGACTTCAAGGTGGCCGGGACGGAGAAGGGGATCACGGCGATTCAGCTCGATCTGAAGCGACGCATTCTGCCGTTTGAGATCATGCAGGAGGCGCTCGAACGGGCGCGCCGGGCCCGCCTGGACATCCTCAAGCAGATGACGGCGGTGATCGCCCAGCCTCGCGAGAAGATCAGCATCTACGCCCCGCGGATCATCACCATCAAGATCGATCCGGAGTATATCGGCAAGGTCATCGGTCCGGGCGGCGCGATGGTGCGTGGGATTCAGGAGCAGACCGGCTCGCGGATCGAAATCGAAGAAGACGGCACGATCAACATCAGTTGTATGGGCGGAGAAGGGCATCTGGAGGCCAAGGGCATCATTGAGGCCATGACCACGCCGCCGCAGGTGGGTCGTATCTACGAGGGGGCCAAGGTGGTGGCCGTCAAGGAGTTCGGGGCGTTCCTCGAGATCAGTCCGGGCGTCGAGGGGCTGTGCCACATCAGCGAGTTGAGCGATGGGTACGTCCGTACGGTGGAGGACGTCTGCAAGGTCGGGGACGTGGTCCCGGTCAAGCTGATCTCCATCGACGAACAGGGTCGGTTCAAGCTGTCTCGCAAGGCGGCGTTGGCCGAGTTGGGTCGCGAGGATCCCGTGGCCAAGGATGCGGACGCGCGACCAAAGGAGAAGGGACACAAGCACAGCAGGTCCAGGCGGTAGGTTAACAGTTCCGGGCTTTGCGCGAGGCGCCGGCGGCGGAGAAAGGACTCCCGCCGACGCCGTCGGGTCTGAGGGCGCGACGGTGTTCGGGATGGGCCGGCGGGTACTTGTAAGGAGGCAGTCATGACGAAGGGAACGGTCAAGTGGTTCGATCCAAAGAAGGGGTTTGGCTTTGTAGTCAATGAGCAAGGGGAGGACGTCTTCGTCCACTACACGTGCATCGACGGCGAGGGATTCCGCTGCCTGCGCAACGGACAGGTCGTGGAATACGAGGAGTTCACCTCCGATAAAGGGCTCCAGGGTCGCCACGTGCGGATCCTGGAGGTCAAGGCGTCGTCCTCCAAGGCCGATTCCCGGTCCTCCCGCCCGTCGAAGAAGAGTTGATCCGGCGATCCGCGCGATCCGGCGCGGAGCGCGAACCACGGGGGAGCAGAGGAGATGGCGAGCACCGGTCGGCCGGTGAGAGTCACAAGCCCTCCTGCGCAAGGGATACTTGTTTCCGATGAGTGCTGCAGCAGTTGTTCTGGTGGTCGATCCCGACCGGCATCACGCTCACGTGTTGGCCCGGATGCTGGGTGGGCGGCGACAGGAAGTGCTCACGGTCGAGGACGCCCAAGCGGCCTTGACCGCGCTCGACGAGCGTCCCGTTCACGTGATATTGGCTGAATGGGATTTAGAACAGGCCGCGGGCGGGCTGGGGCTCCTGGACCAGGTGCGACGGCGGTTCCCTTCGATCTCGGTCGTTCTGATGACCGGCAGGCCCAGCATTGAGGCCTGTAAGCAGGCTCTGCGACACGGGGCCGAGGACTATCTGGTCAAACCGATCGAGCAGGGCGCGTTGGAGGGTCTCGTGGCGCGTCTCCTGCGTCGGCTGCGGCGAGACGAGTCGGATTTCACCTTTCGAGGGGTGGTCAGCCGAAGCCCGGCCATGCAGCGGGTCTTTCGGATTCTGCGGCGGGTCGCGCCGACGGACATCACGGTCCTCATCCAGGGCGAATCGGGGACGGGCAAGGAGCTGACGGCCCTGGCCATCCATGAGAACTCCTTGCGGCACGCGGGACCCTTCAAGCCGCTCAACTGCGCGGGCCTGACGGAGACC
>DSDH01000503.1 GCA_011055475.1 Phycisphaerales bacterium
ACATCAGCGGTGTCGCTGCGCGATGCTGAAGAACAGATTCCTCGATCCGCAGTGTTTCGCTGCGCTCCGCACCGCGTTGCTCGGAATGACGATGACGGTGCCGCCCCTTCGGGGCTGCGGATTTTGGAGGGGTGGCCCGCCACCGGGGGCTCACGCCCCCGGCTATGGAACTGACGCCCCTGCGGGGCTATCCGTCGCCGGGTGGCATGCCCACGCTGGGACGGATACCCTGTAAGCCCGGCAGCCGAACCGAAACGTAGCGGAGGATCGGATCATGACGCATCACGTGAGTCGTCGGTCGTTTCTGAGCACGACGCTGCTGGTCGGGGCGGCGGGCGCCCTGCCCGGCGAGGCCGCCTCGGACCGCGATGAGGCGAAACCGTTCAAGCCGGGCATCATCACCACCTGGGAGCATGGCCGGCCCGCCACCGAGACCGCCGCACGACACCTCAAGAACGGAGTCTGCGCCCTGGACGTGGTCGAAAAGGGCGTCAACGTCTGCGAAGACGACCCGTCGGTGACGAGCGTCGGCCTGGGTGGTCTGCCCGATGAGAATGGCGTCGTCACGCTGGATGCGTGCATCATGGATGGCCGACGCCACCGGGCCGGTGCGGTCGCAGGCCTGCAAAACATCCGCAACCCCGTCTCCGTGGCGCGCCAGGTGATGGAGCTCACGCGGCACGTGCTGCTCGTGGGCGACGGGGCGTTGGACTTCGCGCGTAAAGCGGGCTTCCAGGAGCAGAATCTGTTGACCGAACACGCCCGGCAGCGCTGGCTCGAATGGCGGCAAAACCTCAACCCCGACGACAATTGGATCGACCGCACGCACGACACGGTCACCATGTTGTGCCTCGATGGGCGCGGCGATCTGGCGGGGGCCTGCTCAACAAGCGGCCTGGCGTGGAAGATTCATGGCCGCGTGGGCGATTCACCCATCATCGGCGCCGGACTGTACGTGGACAACGAGGTCGGGGCCGCCGGCGCGACGGGCGTCGGCGAGCTGGTGCTGCAAACACTGACCTCGTTCACGATCGTGGAGCTGATGCGGCACGGCCGCGCGCCCCATGAGGCCTGCCGTGAGGCGTTCGAACGGATGTGCGCCAAGATCCCCGAAGCCCGCACGACCCAGGAGGCGTTCATCGCGATCGACAAACAGGGCCGCGTGGGCTGCGCCACAAACAGCGAGACGTTCGTGTTCTACTACTCCGACGGCGGCCCGCCCGAGCGCAACAAGCCGATTCCCATCAGCTAGTCACGTGTCGGAATGGAATCAGCCCGCCACTCATGGCCGGTAGTCGCGCTGCGCGGGGTGGCTGGCGAGGAACTCGACCAGCAGCCGGATGATCGCGTCCAGGTCCCTGAGCGAGAGGACCTCCACGGGCGTGTGCATATAGCGGTTCGGGATGCTCACCAGGGCCGTGGCCGCCCCCGCGTCATGAGTACACACACCAGCGTGTTGGCTGCCTGACTGTACGGGCCTAACCACACGGTTGCCTTTGGCCGTCCCTCGCCCCGTCAGATCTCGTCCAGCCTCACTTGGACAAGGAGGCGCGTATGGAGCTTGATCCAGGGGGCTAAACAGATGCGCCTCGCGAAGGACCCTTCACTTGACATGTGTCCCACAACTATTTGGCTTGCCTTGCCTCGGCCAGCTTTGGTATAAGAAGCGCATGATGAAGCGATGAAAATGTCCCGACAATGGCGATTCGAGTGAGGTGTAGGCTCTGTGGCTATTCAAATATCTGAAGTGCAAAATCATTGTACCGAGTCTTTAGCTGGCTATTTGGCCGATGCTTGTCGCCGGCCTCTGTTGCTCTGCGGCGATGCGGCTTCCGTGCTCAAGTCTTTTCCTGATGATACCTTTGACCTATGTATGACAAGCCCACCGTACTGGAGCAAGCGGGTATACTCAGCAGGTGGAATTGGTCTTGAGAACGACTGGCACGACTATATTGAGAGCCTACTTGTCGTTTTTGGCGAAGTCTTCCGGGTTTTAAAGACATCGGCTTCTTTCTGGTTAAACGTTGGGGACAGTTATCAGAACAAACTACTGCTCGGGCTGCCTTGGCGGATTGCCTTGGCCATGGTAGATCGCCAAGGGTGGATACTGCGCAATGAGGTCATCTGGCATAAGGTGAAAGGTGGGCCCGACAATACACGGGACAAGCTTCGTAATGTTCACGAGCATGTTTTCCATTTTGTCAAAAAGAGCAGCGGGTACTATTACAATGCTGACGCTATTCGCACTCCCCCTAAGAAGGCAAGAGTCATCAATGGGAGTGTGGTGTCGGCGACAGGTGTTTCTGGAGTACGGTATCGACGACAGATTGAACTGTCCACAGTTCTGACGGACGTGGAGAAGAAAGCTGCTTTTGAAGAGTTGGACCGAATGCTGGCCGCCGTGCAAGCTGGAGAGATCGCCGACTTCCGAATGATAATACGCGGACAGCAAAGAACGACCCACTCCGACAATCACGCCGTGTCCGGTCGGGCTCGTGAGCTTCAGAATCGTGGTTTCTATTTCCTGCGTTACCACCCAAAGGGAAGCAAGCCTGGAGATGTGTGGGATATCTTACCAGAGGACACTCAGAAACGAGATAGCCATTTCGCTCCATATCCAGAGGACCTCTGTCGTATTCCAATCCTGGCAACCTGTCCCGACGAGGGAGTCGTGTTAGATCCGTTTTGTGGCACAGGCACCACGTGCCTTGTTGCCTTTCAATTGGGTAGGAAATCGGTCGGA
>DSDH01000070.1 GCA_011055475.1 Phycisphaerales bacterium
GGCCGTGTCGGATCGTATCGCAGGGCAACTCCTCAGGGAGGACGCTGCGCCGGTCAGACCCGGACCGTGGCGTCGGGCCATGAACCATACAGTGGAATCCGGTTAGGGTTCACCCGGAGATAGGGCCCGCGACCGAATTGCCGACTCGTCGGTAATCGTTTATGCTGACAGGAGCGCCGGTGTCGGCGCGTCCGGAAGAAAAGCTCATGTGGCAAATCGTACCTGAGTCGTAAGAGGAGAGCCGAGCCATGCGAAATGTCTGTACGATCCTGCTGACGCTTGTGGCCCTGTGTAGCGCGGTATGGGCCGGCGACTGGCCCTGGTACCGCGGCCCGAACCATGATGGCGTCAGCACCGAGACCGACTGGTCGTCGGATTGGCCGGCCGCCGGACCCAAGGTGCTCTGGCGGGCCGAGATCGGTGTGGGCTTCTCGAGCATCGTCGTCGCCGACGGGCGGGCCTACACGATGGGCAACGTGGACAAGAACACCGACGTGGTCTGGTGCTTCGACGCCGCGACGGGCAAGGAGATCTGGGCACACCGGTACCCCTGCCCGTTGGAGGCGAAGTACTACGATGGCGGCACGCTTTCCACCCCCACCGTGGACAACGGCAAGGTCTACTCGCTCAGCAAAATGGGCGATCTGTTCTGTCTGGACGCCAAGACCGGCCAGGTCATCTGGAACGTGCAGGTCAACAAGGACCTGGGCATGAAGTATCCGACGTGGCACTTCTCCAGCAGCGGGCTGATTGCGGGCGACATGATCGTTTATAACTTGGGCGCCGCCGGCCTGGCCCTGGACAAGAACACGGGCAAGGTGATCTGGTCCAGTGAGCCCAGCGAATGCGGCTATGCCACGCCGGTGCCGTATGGAAACGGCGGGGTCCCATGTGCGGCCATTTTCGGCAAAGACAGCGTCATGGGCGTGCGGCTCTCCGACGGCCTCAAGATCTGGCAGGCCAAATGGGAGACCCGCTACGACGTGAACGCCTCCGACCCGATCATCGACGATAACCGGGTCTTCGTGTCCTCCGGCTACAACCGCGGCTGCGGCCTGTTCCGCTTCGGCCCCGACGGCACCGAAAACCTGTGGGAAAACAGGGAAATGCGCAATCACATGAACTGTTCGGTGCTCTGGAAGGGCTTCATTTACGGCATCGACGAGAACCAGCTCAAGTGCATCGCCACCACAGACGGCAGCGGGCAGTGGGCGGAGAAAAGCATCGGCAAGGGGTCGCTGACCATGAGCGCCGATGGCCGGCTGATGGTGACCAGCGAGAAGGGCGAACTGGTCATCGTCAAGGCGGAACCGACGCAATACACCGAGTTGGCCCGTGCACAGATCCTCTCCAAGACCCGCTGTTGGACGGTGCCGACCCTGGCCAACGGGCGGATCTACATGCGCAACGCCAAGGGTGAGATGGCCTGCGTGGATGTGAGTCGATAACGCGGTAAACTCCGTCAAGATGTCGAGGTACATGGACGCGACGGGGTCGGGTCGGCCTTGTCGCGTTCTCCTTGCGCCGCCGGCGCCCTTGCTGATTCTGTGTTACCGTGGCGCCGACGCCGACACTCTCACGTTGTACTGGTATCTTCGAGGCGGTTTTCTATCCACGGACCGGAGGGTCAAACATGGTCGCACTCCAGCCGAGCGCAATCGGCGGGCAAGAACACCCGAAACCTACACACGGCCCGCCCTTCCCAATTCTCCGACCCAACCGCAGCTTGAACCCATCCATTGAGCCTGCCGCGTCAATCCATCAAAGACAAACGCCGAAAGAAACTATCTACTCACGACAATAAGGAGTATGGACTATGAAACACAGGAGATCTTCTGCAATCCGATGCACGTGCCTGACGCTGCTTTGGCTGGCCTGTGCCACAGTGTACGCCGCCGACTGGCCCCAGTGGCGGGGACCCGGCCGCGATGGCAAGGCCGTCTTTGACGCCCCGCAAACTTGGCCCGAGGCGTTGACCCAGAAGTGGACGGTAAACGTCGGGCTGGCCGACGCCACACCGGCCCTGGTGGGGGATCGCTTGTACGTGTTCGTCAGGCAAGGCGACGAGGAGGTCACGCTGTGCCTGGATGCCGCCACGGGTCGGGAACGATGGAAGTCCGAAGGTTACCCGGCCCCGGAGGTGACCGGCGGGGCCCGGCAGCATCCCGGCCCTCGTAGTTCACCGGCCGTGGGCGAGGGCAAGGTCGTCACGCTCGGCGTGGGCGGGGTGCTCTCCTGCCTGGATGCCGACAGCGGCAAGCTCATCTGGCGCAAGGACCCATTCCCCAAGGCCGTGCCGCAGTTCTTCACGTCCTGCTCGCCCTTGATCGTCGACGGACGGGTCATCGCCCAGTTGGGCGCGACGGACAATGGCGCGATCCTGGCCTTCGATCTGGCGACGGGGCAGGAGAAATGGCGGTGGGCCGAGGCGGGCCCCGAGTATGCCTCGCCCGTTCTGCTCACCGTCGGAACCAGCCGACAGGTGGTCGCCCTGACCGGCAAGAGCGTGGTGGGGGTCTCGCCGGCCAATGGAACGCTGCTGTGGAAGCTGCCCTTCGCCTCGGCACGTCGATCCTACAACGCCGCCACACCCATCGTGAACGGTACGACCGTCATCTACACGGGGGATGGACGGGGGACCTTCGCCGTCACGATCGAGCAACAGGGGGACGCCTTCGCCGCCCGGCCCGTGTGGAGCAATGACCGGACCGATACGAAGTTCAACACGCC
>DSDH01000580.1 GCA_011055475.1 Phycisphaerales bacterium
ATAGGTGCCTGTCGCGAATGTCATGCCTCTCAGGACCGGAATTCTGTTGGTTCTCGATGCCGGCGACGGTACAATCATAACGGTTGACAGCCAACGTGCAGGTGTATGCGGGCCCTGCGCAGGTTGCTGTGTGGACGGTCATTCGAGAGTCGGTCGTGAGACCGGGGAGAAAACCTATGAGACAGATCGCTATCCTGACGCTGCTGTTCTGTTGTGCCGGCTGCAGCCGGAGTCCTTACCCGGTGTACTACCAGAAGACGGCCGATGGCTTGAAGCCTACGGAACGTCCCAAGAGCTTCGTCGCAGAGCGGGTCACGCCCGAGGCGTTGGAGACCCGCACCGAGGAACTCCTCGCTGAAGGATACGTCGTGATCGGCCGGTCCGAGTTCGTCAGCGCCTTCTCGCGCCACAAGGAGATCCACCGCCGGAGCGACAGCCGGGGAGCCGAGATCATTCTGTTCAGCGATACGGAAGACCCCACGGCCACGCATTCCTACACCAGCCGCCGCGCGGACGCTTCCGGCGGGGTCGGCACGACGCGCCACGTCGCCGTATACTTCGCCCGCCCCCGCGCCGCCCGGAAATGAGCAACCGCCGGACGGATTCCAGACAAGCGACAGCCGCCCGGCGGAACATCATAAGGGGAACGGTCTCGTAGGTGTGCCCCGCACACCGATTCCACCGCAATACCCAGCCAATCGCACCCGTCGCGCGGGATGCGTAGAAGCGTGGATGCGGTGTTGACACTGGGGTCTGTCCCCCAGAAGGCCCACGTCGTTCACATTCGGTGTGCCCAGCGTAGGGCGAGCGTCCCCGCTCGCCTCATAATAGGGTGGAGTCGAGACCTGGCGCGGTGGTTATGGATATAGAATATAGTTTTATCCATACTCCGTTTCCAGGTCCCGCTCATCGAACCGGACGTGCGGATTTGCCGCATCCGGCTCTCCGACGGGCTCTCACATCAGAGCACACGGCCGCTGGGCGTAGGCCAGCGACCGAAGCCGCTGGATACCCAAGTCTCCGAAGACCTTCTCCCCGGGAAACTTGCGAGTGCCTCGCGACGACACCTTACGCCGTTTCTTCAAGAAGCGCACGACGCGATCATACACGTAGTTGTCGATGGCTCGATAGGCTTTCTTCCGAGTGCCATAGGCAAAGTAGTTGGCCCAGCCTCGCAACAGACGGTTCGCTTGGGCCGCCACCGCCGGCCAGGGTGCGACATTGCCCCGATGGAACACCACTTGCAGCTTCTCCTTGAGCCTCTGCACACTCCGGGCGGACGGTTGAGCGGCTTGGTAGCGACCGCCCGTCTTACGATAGCACGCCGGGCCAAAGGTGTAGCCCAGGAAGTCGAACGGCTCTCGTTGGGCATTACGGATACAGGTCTTGGACTCGTTCAACGTCAGCTTCAGCTTGGCCATCACCGCTCGCGTCCACTGCAACGCTTCCTGGGCATGGCCGCGACTGAGGATGACAAAGTCATCGGCGTAGTTGATGACCTTCGCTCGAAACTGCTCGCCTTGTCCTTGCTGCTGCCAGTACCGCAGATACCGGTGCATATAGAGGTTCGCCAGCAGCGGCGAGAGCACGCCGCCTTGCGGCGTCCCGACCGCATGGCGTTTGCCACCGGTCCTACGTCGATGTCCGCGCTCGTCCCGTTCCTCGATGGGTGCTTTCAGCCACATCTTGATGAGCTTGAGCATCGGGCGGTCCACCACACGGTGAGCCACCGACCGCATCAATTCCGGATGCGGGATCGTGTCGAAGTACTTGGACAGATCGGCATCAACGACGTCCGTATACCCTGCACAGAGCCCCCGATGAACCTGGCGCACCGCGTCCAGCGCACTGCGTCGAGGACGGTAGCCATAGGCCTCATCCACGTAATCCGCCTCGAAGATCGGCTCCAGGATCAGCTTGGCGGCGGTCTGGACCACCCGGTCCCGGATCGTCGGGATACCCAGGGGACGCTCACCGCCGCCTGGCTTGGGGATCGTCACCCGCCGGACCGCGTCCGGCCGATACGTCTTGTCGTGCAACTCCTTTCTCAGAGCCGCCAGCCAGTCCACTTCGCCCTGCGCCACGATGTCCGCAAAACTCACTCCGTCGACGCCCGACGCTCCGTTCTGGCTCTTGGCTAGGCGGTAGGCATGGGTCAGGATGTCCTCGCGGTACACCTTGTCGTAAAGCTGATGGAAGCGGCAGGCCGGCTCGGCCTTCGCCTTGACGTACAGCTTGCGCTGGAGCCGCCGGATCGATTCGGGAGTTGTCAGGCGCATCGCCAATCTCCGTATCCCTGGATTTCCTTTGCAAGCACACCCGAAGCAAGGCCCCTTCCCTCGACCGTCATTAGCGGTTTCATCGGTACTATGGGCCTCTCCGACTTCCGAGCCGTCCGCCATCCTTCCGATGGCGTTGAGGACGCGACCCCTCGGCGGCTCGGACCTCCCACGTTGCTTGGAGAACCTTCCGTGCGTGCTGTTCCCACTACCCCGATGGACCGCGATGGGCGGCGTCGGTTACATGTCCCCATCGCGTTGCAGCCTTCCCCGACAGTCAGGCGGGTCGGCGTCCATGACTTCACTTTCGAGGCCTGCTCAGGATTCACTGCCGTTACGGCCCGCGCGGTTGCAGCAACATCTTTCATGTCACTTGACCCCAAGGCTTCGGCACGGCCGGTTGCCCCGCCGCACCGCTTGGGTGGCTACCGGGGTGAACCGAAAA
>DSDH01000629.1 GCA_011055475.1 Phycisphaerales bacterium
CCACCAGAGCCGGCTCAATGGCTCCGACGTCGAGTGGTTCAACCAGTATGGCCATCTGCTCAAGGCCGAGCGCCGCCATGATCCGGCCCGGATGCGGATTCCGCCGTACTACCCGGACACGCCTGAGATTCGTAAGATGTGGGCGCGCTACTACGACCTAGCGTCGATCATGGACGATCAGGTCGGCGAGCTGCTGCATCAGCTTGAGGCTGACGGCCTGGCCGACCATACGATCATCTTCTTCTACGCGGATCACGGATCGGGCATCCCGCGGCACAAGCGGGCCCTGCACGACAGTGGCCTTCGCGTGCCGCTGATCGTACGATTCCCCGAGCGTTGGCAGCACCTGGCGCCGACGCCGCCGGGCCAAACAACCGATCGGTTGGTCAGCTTTGTGGATTTCGGGCCGACGGTCCTGAGTCTGGCACAGATCCGCCCGCCCAATGTCATGCAGGGCCGGCCGTTCCTCGGTCGGTATGCATCCAGGCCGCGACGGTACATCTTCGCCCACGCCAGTCGCGTGGACGAGGCCTACGACATGAGCCGCTGCGTGTGCGACGGGCGATACAAGTACATCCGCAACTTCATGCCGCATCTGCCGTGGGTCCAGCCCAGCGCGTATCCCGATCACGCCGAGATCATGCAGGAGCTTCGCCGCGCCCGGGCCGCCGGAGAGATGAACGCCGACCAGCGGGCCCTGTTTGAACCGCGGGCGGCGGAGGAGCTTTACGATACCCAGGCCGACCCCCATGAAATCCAAAACCTGGCGGCATCGCCCGGTCATCGCGTGGTGCTGGAGCGCCTGCGGGCGCGGCTGCACGACTGGATGGTGCGGATCGGCGATACGGGCCTGTTGCCGGAGGCCCAGATGCATATCCGTTCGACCGATTCGACGCCGTATGAAACCGTACGCGACAAGCGGCGCTTCGGCCTGGAGCGCGTTCTCGAAGCGGCCGAGGGTGTGGGGGCGGCAACAGCGGCAAGAGCTTATGAGAGGTTAAGCGACGCCGAGCCTGCGGTCCGCTACTGGGGCTTGATTGCGCTGGCCGTGCCCGACACCTCGCCCGTGGATATCATGCGCATCGAGCCGTTGCTGGCGGATACGAGCCCCGATGTGCGGTTCATGGCCGCCGCGTTGGTGGCCCGGCATGGTGAATCCCGGCGGGCGTTGGATGTGCTCATCGAGGGGCTCGATGATCCGCGGGGACCGGTCGCGCTGGCGGCCGCCCGGCAGATCGAATTGTTGGGGGACAAGGCCGCGCCGGCGGTGGATCGCATCGCCGCCGCGCGACAGGCGAACGTGCAATCCGACCGCCACCCGGATTACAGGATGTTCATTGACTGGGCGTTGACGTACGCCCTGCACTCGTGCGGCCGGCCCACGGATTACCTGATAACGTTCTGAAACTCGGTGGAGGGTGTTCTATGTACCCTGGAAGCCTGAAAGTGTTGGCTGCCTGGCTGTGTGTCACGACGGCGGTGGCGTCCGCCTCGCTCAAGCCGGCGCCGCCACGGCGGGTGATCTCGTTGGATGGGACCTGGCGGATCGCCGAGGGGGCGATGGATACAATGCCGACGGCCTTCGAGCACACGGCGCCGGTGCCGGGTCTGGCGGACATGGCCGACCCGCCCTTCGAGAAGGTCGGCTTCGACGTGCCCCTGCGAGAGGCGTTCTGGTATCGACGAACGTTCGCCCTCGATGGGCCTGTACCCGATGTCGCGGTGCTCTTGATTCGCAAGGCCAAGTACGGCACCAAGGTCTGGCTCAACGGGAAGCTCATCGGTGAACACCTGCCGTGCTTCACCCCGGCGTATCTGGATGTCAAAGCGCATCTCCGGGGCGATGGCCGCGAGAATGAGTTGATCGTCCGTGTCGGGGCCTATCGCACGGCCGTGCCGGAAGACCAGCCATCCGGCTGGGACTTCGAGAAGTATCGCTACATCCCCGGCATCTACGATTCCGTGGAGATGATCCTCACGTCGGGGCCTTACATTGCGAACGTCCAGACCGTGCCGCAGATCGAGCAGGCCTCCGTGCGCGCCGTCGTTGAGTTGCGGGGTCTGGACACGGACACCACAACGGCCGTGGAGTGCGAAGCCCGCGAGGTGGTCAGTGGCCGGCTCGTGGGAACCGCTCGACTCGCCGACCTGGAGGTTGCCAAGGGCGCTCTGGTCAAAGCGGATGTGACCGTGCCCATGGAGAACATGCGGCTGTGGTCCCCTGAAGACCCGTTCCTTTATGAGTTGACCGTCAAGACCGGCGGCGATGCGGCGAGGGTGCGGTTCGGTATGCGGTCGTTTCGATTCGATCCGGATTCGGGCCGGGCGATTCTCAACGGCAAGCCGTACTACATGCGCGGCACGAACGTGTGCATCTATCGCTTCTTTGAGGATTCGCTGCGGGCCGACCGGCCGTGGCGGGCTGAATGGGTCCGTCGCCTGCACGAGACGTTCAAGACCATGCACTGGAACGCCATCCGCTATTGCATCGGTTTCCCGCCGGATTTCTGGTACGACATCGCCGATGAGGTCGGGTTTCTCATCCAGGATGAGTTCCCCATCTGGCTGCTGAGCCGGGCGTCGGAGAACCCCGTGGCCGAGAAGATCATCCCCGAGTACACCGCATGGATGCGACACCGCTGGAATCACGCGTGCGTGGTTATCTGGGATGCCCAGAACGAGAGCCTCACCGACCAGACGGGCAAGGCCCTGCAGG
>DSDH01000035.1 GCA_011055475.1 Phycisphaerales bacterium
CCACGCTCAACGTGTGGTGTGTTCTCTGCACGAAAAGCGTGGATTCCCGCTTTCGCGGGAATGACAAGAAGGGCCCATTTCTTTGGCCCGTACGTTTTTCAACGGACTGCTAGCGAGTGCGTTCGACCCGATGAACGAGGCCGAGCGAGTCGCGCTACTGGAAAAGACCCGCCAGGCCGCGGAGAGCGGACGTTTTGAGCCGTTCAAGACCGCCCCGAACTACGACGGCCCGTTCAGTCGCCGGATGCACGGTATCCGGTAGCGGCGTGGGCTTACGGCGGCAAGGCTGAATGTTCATGGAGACGTAGACATGTCCAAAAGCACGTCCCAAATCGTCCTTCGGGCCATCATTCTGTTGCCGTGTTTCTCCGTGGCGTCGGTCTCGGGCGCCGCGCCGCAGGCGGACCCGGCCGGCCGATGGGAGAACGACATCCAGCGCTTCGAGGCGTGGGATGCGCAGAACGCCTGGCCCCGCGATGGCGTGCTTTTCGTCGGCAGCAGCAGCATTCGCATGTGGAAGACCCGCGAGAGCTTCGCCGATCTGCCCGTTCTCAACCGCGGCTTTGGCGGTTCGCAGATCCCCGATGTGCTGCATTTCCTCGACCGGATCGTTTTGAAGTATCGTCCCGCGGTCATCGTTTTCTACTGTGGGGACAACGATATCGCCGCGGGCCGCAGCCCGGAGCAGGTTCTTGGCGACTGGCGGACATTTGTCGATCGGGTGCGGGGTGTGCTGCCCCAAACGCAGATCGCGTATCTGGGGATCAAACCCAGCGGGGCTCGATGGCATCTCTGGCGCGAGATGGACCGGGCCAATCGTCTTATCCACGCGGACTGTGACGCCGATCGGCGGTTGTGGTACGTGGACACCGCCAAGCCGCTGCTCAAGGACGGACGCCCGGACGACACCGTGTTCCTGGCCGACCGGCTGCACTTGAGCCCGGCCGGATACCGCCGCTGGACCCGGGTTCTGCGGCCGGTGCTGGACGGCATCCTGCGAAGGCCGGGTGATCGGGATTCATCCTCAAAGGACTCGGGCCAGCGGTGAGTGCCGGTCATCGAGGCACGGCCAAGCCGGTCGAGTGATTTTCGAACAAGTCACGGCAGGGAAAGGAGGCTCATTGATGCGAGCGATTATATTTGTCCTGGGGGTGCTGGTCGCCATCGACGGTGTCATCATGATTCTCAGGCCCGACTGGCTCAGGCGCGCGTTGGGCTTTTGGGCGACCGGTTACATGAGCATCGTGGGGGCCCTGCTGAAGCTGGCGGCGGGGGTTTTCATGCTGCTGGCCGCCACCCAGTGTGATCATACGTGGTGGATCGCGGCGATCGGGGGGCTGGCCTGCTTGCAGGCGGTGGCCATGCTGGCCATGCCCCAGGCGCGACGGAAGGCGTTGCTTATCTGGTTGCAGACACGGTCCAGCCTCATGCACCGGGTCATGGGCCTGTCGGCGATTGTCTTTGGCGTGCTTATCGCATGGGCCGCGGGCATCCCCCGGTGATCTAACGCGGCCCCGGCACATCCTGCTGTTGAGCGTTCATCCGCGCGACGTCAGGGCCGACGGTGCGCGCCGCATGGTTCGCGCCAGGCCGTGATTGATCCATCCTCGGCCGCCCATCCCTGTAAACCATGCGCGCAGCGCGCCGGGCGGGATTATCGGACGCCTCGGTGGCCTGTACGAAAAATCCAGCCGGCGCGGCAACCGTCCGATGATTGTTTGGTAAGTTTTACGTGGATATACGTGCCCGGCGTTTTGGCGGGCGCCTCAACACCTATAAAAGGGGACTGGACATGGCCGCGAGAATACTCTTGGTGATCGCCGTGGTGATGATGCTCGTCTCGCTGTGTGGCTGTCAGACGGTCGACGGCGTCGGCCACGCCGTGCAGGGCATGGGACGCGACATCTGCTGGCTGGGTCAACAGCGTGTCAGCGTGACGTTTCACCACGCCGAGCAAGAGCCCCTGTACTACAGCGAAATCGGGGGCCAGACCGCCTACTTCCGAAAGGTCGACGGACAGTACGTCCAGGTCGCGATGCAATAGTCCGGGGCGGCAAGCCTGCCGTTTGCATGTGTCCGTCAGGAGGCAGGGTGTGACGGTCCGAGGATCGGCAGGTATACCGTAAACTTCGTGCCCTTACCGGGCGCGGTATCCACCTCGATCGCCCCGCCGTGCTGATCGATGATCTGCTTGGCGATCGTCATCCCCAATCCCGTCCCGAAGCGGGTCTTGCCTGATTTGAAGGGGACGAATATGCCGTCGACCAGCTCCGGGGGAATGCCGGGGCCGTTGTCCTGAACGCTCAGGCCGACGGATTGCCGGCTGAGCTGCAGCCAGGTCTCCACCTTCACGCGGCCACCCCTGGCCCGCTCGGCCAGGGCATCCAACGCGTTGAGCATGAGATTCAACGCCATTTCATGCACGCGATCCGGGTCCATGCGCACCGGCGGCATACTGCGGCCGGGCTGGAAACTGACCTTGATGCCGCGCTGCCGCAGTTCCGAATACACCTGTGTATGCAGGGTCTCGGTGGCCGCGGAAATGGTGCGGTTGAAATCGGCCTCGCGAATCTCCAGCGGACGATCCTTGCTGAAATCCAGCATGTCCAGCACCAAGCGTTTCATCCGCTGGATGTTCGGCAGCAGGATCGCCCAACTGCACTTGACGCGGTCCATCTTGCCGGTCCGCAGGCCCAGGTCGATCACCTCCGCGGC
>DSDH01000319.1 GCA_011055475.1 Phycisphaerales bacterium
ACAAAGCTCGCCACACGGACCCCGTGCCTGGATGGCCAACGATGGCCTATGCGCTATGATTCAGGGGGACATGCCGATAAGGCTTGCGCTGGGGACCTCAGCAACGCATTCACTTAGCCCAGCGCCCAAGGCGGTACCGGGTGAGGTCAGGTGAAGGTTATCCGTTCAAGTACCAGAACCCCGCGTTCAGGGCGATTGCGAAGCTCACCCACAGAATGTACGGCACGAGGAGGTACGCCGCCGGCCTCGAAATCCGCCGGAAGGCGAGAATCGTGAACAGTATGGCCACCCACAACAGGATGATCTCAACAAGGGCGAACGCCATCCAATGAAGGCCAAAGAACAGGGGCGTCCACAGCCCATTGAGAACGAGCTGCAGGACGAACAGTCCCAGGGCGACCCTGGCCCGCCGATCGCCGAGGCCCTTGCTCCAAATAAGAAAGGCCGCCACCCCCATCATCACGTAGAGAATCGGCCACACGACACCAAACGCCCAATTCGGCGGAGCGAAGGAGGGCCGGGCCAAGCCGGCGTACCAATCGTCCATGGAATCCCGCACGGCAGAAGACCCCAGAAGGCCCGTCAACAGACAGGCGACGATGCAGAATACCAGCTTGCCAATCCCCCTCATGGTCCATCCTCTATGCTCCTGGAGCGGACAGCGTGGGCAGCACACCCACGGCCCCATGCCCACCCGCCGGAGACCATCGGGTCTCGGCCAGCCCTGGCCTTTCTGGCCGGAAGGGCGCCTGTCTGAAAAGAGAAAGGGACGCACGGCCGAAGGCAGCGACCGGCGTCCCTCAAGTGATCTTCGGTTCCTGCGTGCTCAGAACCGGCGACGCCGAAGCGCCACCGCTCCCAGCCCCAACAGACCGAGCGTTGTCGGTTCAGGAATGCCATAGAATTGGATGTCTGCAATCTGCATCGAGTTCGCGCCGGCGTCCTTCAACGTGGGGAACAGCATCTTATAAGAAGTGTAGAAGGTGTCGTTATCGACTGAGACCATATCCCCAAACACCATGTGGTCGGGACCCGTAGTGCGATCATCAGGCAGGCTGAGCGTTCCCGAATCGATCAACGTCCAGGTCTCCGCCAGGCCGTCGCTGTTGTCGCCGCTGGCGATCGCATCGTTGGTGCCGTAAAGCTCCCAGCTCGCCGGGTCGCGCCCCACGGCATCGTTGGCCACCATGATCTGGAAGGCCTCCACCAACGTCATCCCCCCGGAGGGTGTGACGATGAAGCCGGAGTTCTCCTTGCCGAAATTGAGGTACTTGTTGACCGTGCCGTCAATCAGATTAGCGGGACTCTCACCCTCCGGATACCTGCTGTCCGCATGGACGTCCGTGTCAATCGCCAGAATCGTATTACTCACCGACAGAATACTGCTGCCGGAACCATCGACACTCTCAAAGAACGACACGTCCGCGATCTGCATGGAGTTGGTCGCGGCCGCATCCTTCAGTGTCGGATAGAGCATCTTGTAAGACGTGTACAGGGTGCTGTTCGTCACCGTCACCACCGGCCCCGTCGTAAATCGTGCATCGGGCAGCGTCACCGTCCCGGACCCGATGAGCGTCCAGCTCTCCGCCGTCCCGGTGCTGTTGTCGCCGCTCGCGATCGCGTCGTTGGTGCCGTACAGCTCCCAGCCCAGAGGGTCTCGCGCGGGCCAATCGTTGGCGGTCGTGATCGTGAAACTCTGCACCTGCGCCGCGGAATCCGGCACCACGATGAAGCCCGTGTTCTCCCGACCGAAGTTCAGATACTTGGTGTTCGCATCGCCATCCAGCGCATTAATCGGTCCCTCGGCGCCCGGATACGAGCTGTCGGACACCATGCCGTCGGCGTCAATCGCGATGATAAAATCACCGGGCGACAGGAGCACCCCTGCGAAACTGGGAACCACGAGAAAGGCCGCTGCGAGAAATACTTGGATAATACTGCGATTCATCATACCTCACCTCCGAATCCACACCCACGAACGACGCCTGGAACACACACGCATGCACATCTGGCGGGAATCCCTTACCTCCGGCGCTCTCCTTACACATCAACAGAAACAGCGTAGTGGCCGGCCATCAATCTTGTCAATGAAAAAACGGGGATTTTTCACGGGGTTTTTAACCCCTCCGGAGTAGATTGGTCACATTCCAGGCCCCGGAAATGAGGCTACGACATGCACAGCCGGTTGACCGTGGCCTGCATGAGCAACATTGGCGGTCGTCCCGGATGGCCGGGTACACCTGCGACGGGGCCGCGATTACCACGTCCCAGATGGTCAACCAGACGCCGACGAGCTTGGCCTGCGAGGGCGACCTCATGACGGCCAAGGGCAGACAGGGCAAACGCATTCTCATGTTTTTTGGGTGATCAGGTGGAGCAGAAAGTCGTGATCCCATCCGCCGAGCTTTCGTTTCTGTCGGATACTGGCCTGTCGCGTGGTGTCGGCCTTGAGCAAGCCCAGGGCGATATGGGACAAACGCACATAGTTCTCGTCGGCGTGGCCCTTGCGAATGCGACTCTGATCCTCGGAAAACACCACATCTATGCACCAGTGCAGTTGGTTCTCCACGCCCCAGTGACCTCGCGACATATGCTGGAGCCGGGCGGCATCCCGGCCGGACTGGCTGGAGATGTAGTAGTGGCGCGTCGTGGTCGTCCGGTCCCCGATCTGACGGCGGCGCTCGACGCAGGCGACACTGGCCAAGCC
>DSDH01000721.1 GCA_011055475.1 Phycisphaerales bacterium
CGGCCGCAGCGTTGGGCAGTCCTGACCGAGTGGAACAGGCCGCCCCGGATCAGCAGGATCATTAACAGGCAGGCCACGGCTCCGGCCAGCGGCTGAAGCCGCGCCCAGCCGGGCCACGACAAGAAGGTGACGGGCCGAACGCGCTGAAGGGCCCGCGACTGCGGGGTGTTCCGCAGCGACCGTTGCAGGGTGCCGATGGCCTGTACGTTGGCCCGGGCGGCCAGATCGACCGCATGGGGCTCGGCTCGCAACAACGACAGGGCCAATTCGACCCGGCCGGCGCGTTGGAGGCGGCGTTGGCAGCGTGGACAGGTGGCCGCGTGCGCCCACAACCAGTCCGACTCGGCTCCCAGCCAGAGACCCAAACGCCGTTGCATCCGCCGCATGTATCGTCTCATGGACCTACTCATCGTACACCACCTTCGGCGAAGGCGCCGAATTAGAAGTCTGACGCATGATCCGTGACAGCCACGCCACGGCCTTGCACCGGTACACCCGGGCGGTGGCCGGGGTGATATCAAGCAAACGGCCCACCTCACTGTAGGACAGCTCGGCCAAGTCCCGCAGCAGGACCACGTTCCGCAGATGATCGGGCAGCAGACCAAGGGCCCGGCGCAGATCGGCCTGCAATTGGCGGTTGTCCAGTTCCGCCCCATACTCGACCGTTGTACTGACCGGGTGGGTCACGACAAGTTCATCGTGGGCCTGCTGTCGCAAGGCCGAGCGACGCAGCAGGGTAACCGCCTCATTGGCGGCCGTGCGGTAGAGGTACCCGACGACGTTGCGCGGCCTTCGGCCGCGATCGGGATGCGCCAGCTTCAGGAAGGTCTGCTGGTACACGTCGCAAACGTCCTGTTCGTTGCCGAGAATCCGCCACAGCATGTTCACCAGGCCCGGTCCGTGTTTGCGCATGGCGCGCAGCACCCACCGCTGGCTGGCGTCGGCACATTGGCCGACCGCGCCCGTCCCCAGAAGTTCCTGGATCGCCGCTCTCGAAGCCATCATCCTCCGCGCCCACAGGTCATCCACCCGGTATGACGCGTCCGCCGATACCATGTTAGCACGGAAGGTGGCCAAGAAAGAGAAAAAAGTGCGGAAAGGCACCGGCCGGCGGGACGTTGGGAAGAGGGAGTTGTTGCCCTGGACAGCCCGGGCGCAAAAAAACTGCCCACAGCATCGCCCCTCGTGGCTATGGGCAGCTACCACACCCTCCTCTTCGCAACTCCCTGCTCCTCCATCGCCCCCTCACACTTCTATAGCTTAGCCCAAAAACGGGCAGGGCCCAATGGGGGAAAATACCTATTTTCGAAGATAGAACTACCTAAGCACGCCGCGCCGACAGGTTGAGGGGGCTTTTTGACCGGGTGTCGACGCACGAATGCAGAAATTGCCCGGGCCGGCCCTCGTCGAGAGGCGGCTCGTTGGCCAGATCGGGGTGGCATTACGGTGGACCTCGCGGGGGCTGGCTTGGCTTCACGGCATGTGCCACGCAGAGCGGATGATTTTCGAGCCTGGACCGTTGCGGACTGGGACCAGCAGGACTATAATACGTTATTCACGTTCGGTCCTTGGACCGGCGGGCAGGTAGCTCAGTTGGTAGAGCAACGGACTGAAAATCCGTGTGTCGGCGGTTCAAATCCGCCCCTGCCCATTCTTTCCAACTCCTTATTTCACAACCACTTACAATCCAATTTCTGCCCTCTCCGACTCCATTTCCACGGCTCAAAACAGCCGGATGTGTCCCAAATGTGTCCCTCTTGATTCACCAACCGGTCCTGTGGCAGTCCAATCCCTGTCCAGTTTCGAAGAATTGTGGAGACTCTTGGGTTTTATCCAAGGGGAGTTGGAGAGCACTGGACAGTAGACAACATCTGTGTGGATTGGAGGAGAGGTGGGATTCTCAGGGCTTGCGGACGCAGAACAGGGGACGACGAGGGGACCGGCCTACTGGCGTTACATGTACGACAACGCCCAAGAGACACCAAAGAGGTGCTCCTGATCCGGACACCTGAGATCGGAAGCACTCCACCGCTCGTCGGGGCGGGACCTGACAGAGGCCGGCCTTTAACCCGATCCGCGTGGCCGGTTTTGCCTGATCCTTGACCCTATGGCAAGCACAGGCTGTCGCGCGGCAGGACAGTCTTGCCGCACGCGAAGCGTGCTGCCGCCGGCTCAGAATCCGCGCTGCTACTGTGCCGTGCCGAGTTGGCTGACAAGAAGACGCCGCACTTGGCTGCCGACCTGAGCGAGGGGGACGATGTGAACCTGCGGCTCACCGAGGGTACCCTCGATCTCGGCGGTGGCCGCGTTCTTCTGGACGACCGCCATAAGGCGATCCAACTCCTGGAGGCCGAACAGTTTGGGCAGGTTGAGGGGGCGATCCACGCCGAAGGCATATCCACTGACCGGGCTGGCGGGGCCCAAGGCCAGGTTTTCGATCCGCCCGACGCCGCGCACCTCCGTGCCGCGACTGCGGTAATAGAAGCTGTCAATACTCAACTGCGTGCCAGCCAGGTGAAGCTCGGCATGACCGACCCCGCTCGGCGAAGTGGTGGGTGTTTCCGTATCCAAGACGGCATACAGTGCCGAGATCATCGTGTTGCCGATCAGTTCGGCCTCGCTCAGTTGCACGACCGCGTTTCCGGTGAGCGTGCTCAAGTCTTCCGTTCCCATGAGGGCAACCCGGGCATCCAGCGTACCCGGAA
>DSDH01000606.1 GCA_011055475.1 Phycisphaerales bacterium
CCACGTGTCTTGCGTGCCGTCGTCGTGGGTGTTGATGAAGTCCCAACCGGCATCGACAAACGTGCTCCGGGTCTTCATCTGCGCGGTGGGCAGGCCCGTGCCGCCATGGCTCGTCGCCATCCCCGAAGTCTCGGTATCCCAGAAGGAGGCATCCACCGTGCCCTCAAAGCCGCTGTTGCCGCACAATCCGCCGATCAACAGGGGTTCGTCGCCGGCGACAACGCGGCCGGTGGAATAGCATCGTGTAATGGCCGCTTCGGCGCTTCCCGGCTCGAGTCTCCGGTTCAAGCCGCACAAGCCGCCCAGGTAGGACACATGGTCCCCGGCGACCACGTCGCCCCTCGCGTAGCAGTCGATGATCCGCCCGGATTCGTTCAGGCCGCACAACCCCCCCATGATGTTCGAGTCTCGCGCGCCGCTGACATCGGTGTCGGCCCAGCACTGCTCGATGACGCCGAACTGGTTGGCGCCGCACAGGCCGCCGAGATGATAGGAGGCGTTGCCGCTGGACACCTGCCCCGTCGCGTAGCAGCGGGAAATCCGCCCGCGGTTGAGTCCGCACAGGGGACCCAGAATGGAGCCTCGTCCGCCCCGGATCGTGGCCTGTGTGACCCCCAGATTTCGGACCCGTCCGGCTTCCTCGATGGTCCCGAACAAGGCCAGACGGCTGTTCTCGTCGTTGTTCGGATCGCTGTCGGCCATCGTGTCGATCGTGAGGTTCATGATTTTGTGTCCCGCTCCGTCGAAGACACCCGTGAAGGCGCTGCCCCGCGGGGCGACGACGGCGGTGGTAAAGATGTGTCCCGCCATGTCGACGTCCGCGGTCAACACGAAGTGCTTGTCCAAGAGGGTCGGATTCGAGCCGATGGACCGAAGCTGGTCGGCCGTGGAAATCCGATACGGAGACGCCGGCGAGCCGTCCCCGCCGTCGAACGCCACCGCGTTAACCCCCGCGCCCAGCAACACCGCAACAACCAACCCATGGATAAGAAGTGATCGCCCTGCCATCATTGGCCTCCAACCTGCAGATTCTTCATCTCTAATCCCATAACCCATCGTCCGGCGCATGATCCGCTTCATGCGGAAACGCCGCCATACGTCCGGGATCCCTCCTCGGCCAATTGACCCTCCAGGTGAACCTGAATTATACAACAGATTGGCCGTGCGTGTCAACGCCGCTTTTCACGGATCGAACAATTTGATCGTCGGCCCTGTTTTGGGCCCGCCACGCCGGCCCCCGTTTTGGGAGAATGCCGCCGTTTCAGGGACCTGCTCCGGAGGCAAGGTCTGATAAGCAGGGGGATGATGAAGGCCCGTGGGAGACATGGCCGGCGAGTTATAGTTATCGGCCACAACAGCCCGGAATTACACGAAATATAACCTTAAGGCGGCCCTCCATCCGGACGAAAAAACCGAAGCCACGCCCGTCGGGCGGCGACGGGGGGCGAACTAAGGTTGGAGATGCAGGAGGCTTGTTGTGGGTACTGCAAGCATGAGACGGACCATACGATGTGCGGTCAGCCTGGGTCTGATTCCCGTGTTGCTGGTTGCGGGATGTTCGAGCCGGTACGGTCGGGTTCTGATGACGGATCAAGACCGCCAGGAAATCGCCAAGACACACTCGGAGTTCTCCCTCCTGGCCAATCGCTCGGACCTGCCGGCCGAGTACGTCAGCGAGGGCAAGGTCGGCATCGCCAAGGTGGAAGCGGCGCTGGAAACGGCCGATGCCGCGGACACGCAGGCGCGAGCGGAGCTCAATAAGCAGCGGGCCGACGTCAACGCCCAGCGCACGGAAGTTGCCGCGCAGGTCAACAAGACGCTTTCCGAGGCCGAGGCGTTGCGTCAGAGGTTCAGCCGGGAGTATACCCGGGCCATGGCCCAGATCACCGCGCGCGAGGCCGAGCTGGATGCGCTGATCCAGCAGAAGGACACTATCATTACCTCGTTGAATACCGAGGGTGACAGCAAACGCAATGAGATCCTCGCCAGCGCGCGAGAGAAGCTGGACAGTGAGACGGCGCGCATCGAACAGCTCCAGCAAATCCACACCGCTATCAAGACGGAAAGCAACGCCAAGATTCTCGAGATGACCGAGGCCTCCAAGGCCACGCGTCAACGGGCGGCCGCCACCGTCGCCGAGCTGGAGGCCCAGGCCCGCGCCGTCGAACTGGCCACCCAGGCTCGCGTTGATGAGATCACCGAGAAGATCAACGCCACCAAGGTCCAGACCCAATCCGAGGCCCAGCGGCTTCGCGTTCTTCGTGATGCCATCTTGAAGGATTCCGAGGCTCGCGTGAAGGAGCTTCGTGCCAAGGCGGCCACGATTCAGACGAACCTGGCCAACGGCGAGTACCAGATGAAACTGGCGGAGGCGGCGTCGACCAAGGCGCAGTCGCAGGCCAAGGTCGAGGAGAAATCGGCCGGCGTGCCCACCCGGTTTGAGCGCGCCCTGGCGGAGATCGAGCGGCTGCGCGCCGAGGCTCGCAACCATCAGGAAGTGGCCGCCGCCACCTACGAATCGCAACTGGCTGAGGTCCAGGCCCGGCTGGATGAAGAGCTCAGCGAGGTGACCAAACTGCGGATCACCTCCGATCGGGCCGAGCAGGTCGCCCAGGCCGAGTTTGTCAAGGCCGAAGCCGCCGCTCGCGCGGAAGCCGTCCGTCAGACGGCCCTTCATGCCGAGGCGGTCGCCGAGGCCC
>DSDH01000658.1 GCA_011055475.1 Phycisphaerales bacterium
ACTGAGGGGAGCCCATCGTCGTCATTCCGAGTCCGCCGAAGGCGGACCGAGGAATCTGTTCTTTGAGCGTCGCGAAGCGACACCGCTGATGTAGTTGCGGCGGGGTGGCAGCCACTGAACCCGAAGGGTGAAGTGGATGGCGCATGCCGGGGTTCTACGAAGGACTCATCCACTTCGCTTCGCTCAGTGACTGCCCCTTTCGGTGCGGGCGGACCGTGCCGGGCCAGGCCGTGGGCATGTCACCCGGCGCGCAGGACGGGTTGTACCCGCTCGGCCTTCTGGTCGTGCGATGACCGCGGACAAGGCGACAAAAAAATGCAGGTTCATGCTTGCACGAAAGAGACAAAGGTATTAGAGTATGATCCTGAATGGGGCGTTGTCGGCTGGGTGGCGCCGGGCCCCAACCGCCGGAAAGGGCGAGGTAAATGCGACAGGTCGCCCCAAGGAGGCACGTATGATCCGGTTCCAATGTCCGCATTGTCGCACGGCCCTGCAGGCTGATGAGGAGCTGGCAGGGCGGTCACTGACCTGCTCCCACTGTCGGCAGAAGCTCCGCGTACCGGGCAAGCCCACGGGCACGGCCGGGCGGGTCGTCTGCGTGTGCGCCGGCTGCAAGGCCACGTTCGCCGCCGCATCCAAACCCCAGCCGCACCGCGTCCAGTGCCCCAAATGCGGCACGCGGATGCGGGTGCCCGGGGCCGATCAGGTGACCGCCGACGGGGAGACCTTGCGGTTTACCTGTGAACAGTGCGGCCAAGTGTATTGCGTGCTGGCCAAATACGCCGGCAAGAAGTTCGGCTGCCTGGCATGCAAGAGCCCGTGCCGGATTCCGCAACTCCCCGAACCCGAGCCCGAACCGGCCGCGGAGGGGCTGGGCATTCTCGCCGCCGGTCCGCCGCCCGGCTGGGAGGAGGGCCTGGCCGCCGATCTCGAGGCCGCCCAGCAACGCAGGCAACCGCAAGAACCCGAAGAACCCGCCGGTTTCGATGTCTCCGCCATCCAGATGCCATCGCGTGCCGCGGCCCGCACTCCGGTCGAGACGGGCACGGACTGGCGGGATCGCCTGGAGGCGTTGCCCTTTGTGATTCGAATCCCGATGGGCATGGTCGCCGGTCTTGCCCTGGCGCTTGTGGTCGGGGCGGTCTGGGCGGGGATCGCCAAGGCGACCGGATTGATCTTCTGTTGGCTGTGCGTCCCAGCCGCAGCCGCGGCGGCCTATGGCTTGATGCCCTTTGTACGGGACCGCAACGTGGGGGTCGGCCTGTTCGCCGCGTTTTTGGGGCTGCTTGGCATTGTCGCCGGGAAAGCCATGATCGCCACGTGGGCGGTCGCACCGTTGTTGCGTGAAGAGGTCGCCAAGCACATCGGGGATCCGGGACTCTTCTCCATGACGGACGAGGATGTGGCGGAGGTGGTCAACGACCCCGACGCCATGTTTGGACCCGTATGCCTTCAACTGGCCGAAGAGCAGAACTGGGACCGCGCCTTCGTCATTGACGTCTTCCGTGTCTGGGCCGAGGACGGTCAGATCCCCGATGAACCGCTGTCCAACGACATTGAACGGGTTCGGCAGGCTGTTGACGAAGTTGACGAGGCCGTCGAGACGTGGCCGGAAACCAGACTGAGGGAAACGGCACGTCGGCAAGGTCCTGAATTGATGCGACTGTTGGCCAACGAACTGGTCGATAGCGCACCCATGCAAGCCCTGGGCGCGGGCATCGCGTTTCTCGGAAGTTTCGCGCTCTGGGACCTGATCCTGATCCCGATCGCCCTAGGCACCGCCTTCAAAATCGGAAACGACTCATAACCGTCCATTGAGAAACGTGGTGCCGACACTCGATGTGCTTGCGCCGCCGATCTCCTATCCGATCCTGGCCTTTTCCGAGCCGGCTTTCTGATTGCCTTGGCCGGTGGATTTGCCTATTGTGCATGCGGTCCGGGTCGTCCGGATCGAGGATCCTGAGTCCTGAGAGCGATCCGACAAGGCGGGTCAGAAACGCAACCATATGGAGAGGGCCATGTTGATCGACGTGGTGCAGCGTTATGAAGGCAACCCGATCCTGACGGCGGCGGATGTGCCGTACCCCGTGGAGACGGTGCACAACGCGGGCGTCGTCAAGCACGATGACCGTTACATCATGGTCTTTCGCTCGCATCGGGCCAACGGCCGCTCCATCCTCGGCATCGCCGACAGCGACGATGGCTACCACTTCACGGTCCGGCCCGAACCGTTCATGGTCCCCGCGACCGAGGGCTTGTTCGCTGAGTACGAGCGGTTCGGGGTGGAAGACGCAAGGATCAACCCGCTGGATGGGGCGTACTACCTGACGTACAGCGCCTACTCGCCGCATGGCGTGCGGATCGGTCTGGCCCGGACCGCGGACTTCCGAAAGGTTGAGCGGATCGCGTTCATCACCCAGGCCGATTACCGCAACACCGTGCTCTTTCCGGAGCGGATCGGCGGTCGCTACGTAAAGCTCGATCGGCCCCACTCGGACATCAGCCCCTGGTCGATCTGGATCAGCTACTCGCCGGACCTGCGGCACTGGGGCGATTCGCGGGTGATCATGAAGCCCGTCCGGTACCACTGGGACGAGATGAAGATCGGTCCCGGCGCGCCGCCGATCAGGACCGACCGCGGCTGGCTGAATATCTACCATGGGGTTTTCCCCACCATGGACGGCAG
>DSDH01000622.1 GCA_011055475.1 Phycisphaerales bacterium
CATGCTGACCACCGGCCGGGCCGAGCGCGAGCCGCTGGAGGGGACGGCCGGCGGCGTGCGATTCAAGCGCCGAACCGTGAAGTTCACCATCACCGACGTGGTGTTCACGGGGCTGGACGATTTTGACCGTCACTACGTGTACGTGCCGCTGGAGGTCCTCTCGGAAACGCTCCATCCGGGGCGGGGGCCCGTGGCCGACAGCATTCAGGTCCGCCTGGCCGACGGCCTTTCGCAGGAGCAGGGCCGCGAGGTGGTCCGGCGGCTCTGGATGCAGTGGGCCGCCGGCCGCGACCCGTGGGCGGCCCAGGCGATCGTCCGCACGGCCCGCGAGCATCAGGCGGCTCTGGCGGTGGAATACAAGAAGCAGATGTGGATGCTTATGCTGATCTTCGGCGTGGTCAGTGCGGGCGCCATTCTGCTGATCTTCTGCATTTTCTATCTCATTGTGTTGACCAAGCAGAAGGATATCGCCATCGTGAAGAGTTATGGCTTGGGGTCCTGGGGCGTGGCGGGTCTGTACGTGGTGTTCGGGTTGGTGATCGGCCTGGCGGGCGCGGCCCTGGGGGTGGTCCTGGGCTGGGCGGTCACGCACAACGTGAATACGATCGAGCACTGGATCAGTGTGGTGTTCGGGCTGAAGCTCTGGAAGAGCAGTACGTACATGTTCAGTCAGATTCCCAACCAGGTGAACGCTTCGGCGGTGCTCTGGGTCTCGGTGGCGGCGGTCCTGGCCGCAGCAGCCGGGGCGCTGATCCCGGCCGTGGCGGCGGCCCGGGTTCAGCCCATTCGGATCCTGCGATACGAATAGCATGTTGGCATGGATTCTTCCAAGGCGTTACCTGCTGCGACGACGCATCGCGCTGCTGGCGATGGTGTCGGTGGGACTGTGCGTGTTCATCGTCGTGGTGGTCATGACCGTGATGAACGGGCTCGTGGAGAACTTCCGCGAGAAGAACCATCGTTTCGCGGGGGACTGCGTGATCGGAACGGATTCGCTCGTGGGCTTCGCGTACTACGAGGACCTGCTCGATCGCTTGGCCGCCGCGCCGTTCGTGGAGGCGGTCAGCCCGGTGGTGCGGGGCTATGGGCTGCTGAGCCGTCCGGGGTCGCAGGAGAACTACGGCACGGAAATCATCGGGATCGATCCCGTGCGTCACAGCCGGGCGACGGGCTTCGGCCGGACGCTGCATTACCACCGCGACCATCCCGCCGAGGCGTTCGTGCCGTCGTATGCGCCCGAGCGGCCCGGCTGCGTCATCGGCATCGACCGCATGTGGTGGACCCGCGAGCGGGACGGCACGTATCAGCATTCCGATGATCCGCCGCCGATGGAGCTGACTGTCAGTACGTTTCCGCTGACGGCCAAAGGGGCGCTGGCCCGGGCCGATCTGGATGCGGTGCTCACCGAATCATTCGTCTACAGCGACGACAGCCACAGCGGGCTGGTCAAGGTGGACGGTAACATCATCTACCTGCCGCTGGAGCGGGCTCAGCGGTTGTTCGGCATGGCCGGCACCACGGGCGAGGCGCCCCGGATTTCGGCGATTCATCTGCGGTTCAAACCGGGCGTGGGCCTTCGCGAAGGCACGCGGGCCGTGCAGCGCCTCTGGGAGGCCTTCGTGGCCGATCACCGGGACCGTCCGCTGGCCCATCTGTTTGACACGGTCCGCGTGGAGGACTGGATTACGAACCGCCGCGGCACCATCGCCCCGATGCAGAAGGAGCAGACGATGCTCATCCTGCTGTTCCTGATGCTCGGCGTGATCACCGTGTTCATTATCTTCGTCGTGTTCACCATGATCGTCGGGCACAAATCGCGCGACATCGGCATTCTCAAGGGCGTTGGGGTGTCCTCGCTGGGCGTGGCCCGGGTTTTTCTGGCTTTTGCCTTGCTCGTGGGCCTGATCGGGGCGGGCGTGGGCGCGGCGGCCGGGTGTCTGTTCATCACGCGGATCAACGCGTTCGAGGGGTGGCTTTACGCCCGTTTCCACTGGGAGTTGTGGAACCGCCAGGTCTACGCCATCGGGCGCATTCCGGACCAGATCGAATGGCCGGTGATCGGAGTGATCGCCGCCTCGGCGGTGGCGGCGTGTCTGATCGGGGCGCTGGTGCCCACGCTGCAGGCGGCCCGCCGACGTCCGGTCGAGATTCTTCAAGTCGCGCAGGTGTGAGAGGTGGCATGAGCAAGATTCTGTCGGCCCGAAAACTGTTCAAGACGTATCGCCTGGGCGCCGCCCGCATCGAGGTGCTCAAGGGGGTGGACCTGGCCGTGGAGGCGGGGCAATTCGTGGCGGTGGTTGGGGCATCGGGCAGCGGCAAGAGCACGCTGTTGCACCTGCTCGGCGCCCTGGATCGTCCGGATTCGGGACAGGTCTTTTTCGAGAATCGGCCCGTCGAGGGGTTCAGCGCAGCGCGGCTGAACCGCTTTCGGAACCGCAGCGTGGGCTTCGTGTTCCAGTTCTATCACCTGCTCGACGAGTTGACCGTTCTGGAAAATACCCTGGTGCCCGCGATGGCGGCCACGGGGGTGGTCGGCTGGCTTCGCACCCGCGGGGCACAGACCGCGCGGGCCCGGGCGCTGCTGGGGAAGCTCGGCTTGGCCGATCGATTGCGACACAAGCCCTATCAACTGTCCGGCGGCGAGCGGCAACGGGTCGCCATCGCCCGGGCCCTGATGAACGC
>DSDH01000016.1 GCA_011055475.1 Phycisphaerales bacterium
CGCTGTCGGTGCCTTTGGGCAACGAGCGGGCCCGCAGCCAGTTGCGCAAGGTCCTCTATCAACGTCGCCAGCACCTGGCCACGCGACAGGCCCGGCAACTGCTGATCAAACAGGAGGTGCTCGCCGCGCTGGATCAGGTGGAGACCAACTGGCAGCAGATTCTGGCCAACCGGCAGAACGCCCTCCTGCAAGGACGGCTCTACCAAGCCGAGATCCGCCAGTTCGAGGTCGGCGAGCGGACCAGCACGGACGTGCTCCAGGCGCAAACGAACTTCGCCAACGCCCAAAGCGGAGAAATCCGGGCCCTGGTCGAGTACGAAATCGCCCTGGTGGACCTGGCCTACGCAACCGGGACGCTCCTGGGGGCCTCGCGGGTGGACTGGGAGCCGGCCGTTCCCGATATCGGCGTGCGTCCCTGACCGGGCGCACCGAGCCGGCGGCCGGGCCGCTCCTTATCGCGGGCCGTGCCCCGAACCGCGTAAGCGAGCGATGGTCCAGCCCGCCGTCGTGAGAACAAGCCCCGTCAACAAGATCGTCGTCACGCCCATGACCGGAATCACGAACTCGTGGACGCCCCCCCGCCACGCCGCGGGGATCCAATCGGTCTTGATCGACAGGGTGGCCCAGGCAATCACGAACAGGCCCAACAGCACGCCGAGCACGGCCGGGGCGTTGGCCGCACGGCTGATCCGCCCCAGCAGGAACAGACCCAACATGCCCCCGCCAAGAATGCCCGACCAGGTCCACCACACGTCCAGCACGCTGCCCCCGGCGCGGGTCATCCACAAGGCCACGGCCGTGCCCGCCACGCCCCAGACCGCCGTGGCGACGTACAGGGCGGTCAGTGTCTCGCCGGCTTGGGCCCGCGGTCGAATATAGCGACGGTACCAATCGCCGACCACCAACGTAGCCGACGAGTTCAGACTGGTCGAGACGGTGCTCATCCCGGCCGCGAAGATGGCCGCGATCAGCAAGCCCGTCACGCCCGGCGGCAGCATCCGCCCGATGAAGTGCGGAAACACCGCATCGCCCACCTGATCGGGCTTCAGCGTCCGGCTTTGGGCCTCACAGGCCACCTCAAAACCGGGGTCGCCCGGATCCATGCCTTTCTGCAGCACCACGCGGCGGGCGGCGATTTGACGGACCTCGGCCAGCGCCTGGGGCTGGGTGCGATAAAAGGCGAACAGCTCGGTACCGATGAAGAAGAACAGCGCCGAGATCGGCACATACAGTAACCCGCCCAGCCACAGGCTCTTGCGGGCCTCGCGGTCCGACTTCGAGGCGATGTACCGCTGGATGTAGCTCTGGTCGATGCCGAAGTTCTGCAGGTTGATGACCACGCCGTACAGCAGCACCATCCAGAAGGTCGGCACCGTCCAGGACCAATTCATCGCGCCCAGGCTGAACTTGTGGTGCTCGGCGGCGACGGTGAACACCCGCCCCGCCCCGCCGGGCATGAGCACCAGCATGAGGACCGCACACAGCCCCGCGCCACCCATGAGCACAATCGCCTGGACGGCATCCGCCCAGATCACCGCCGCGATGCCGCCGATCAAGGCGTAGGCCGTCACGGACAGGCCCGTGACCAAAATGATCGTCCAAAGACTCCAGCCCAGCAGCACGTGCAGCGACAGCGCGATCAGGTACATCACCACGCCCATGCGGGCCAGTTGCGTCAGCAGGTAGAACAGGCTCACGTACCCCCGCGCCCAGGGCCCAAAGCGGCGCTCGAGCAGGGCATACGCGGAGACCTCGCCGCTGCGGCGGTAGTATGGCAGGAAAAACCGCACGGCCAGCCACGTGGCGACGGGCAGTGACAGGCTGAACACGAAGGCGTTCCAGTTGGAGGCGTAGGCCTTTCCCGGCAGGGCCAGAAAGCTGATACTGCTCAGGTACGTGGCGAAGATGCTCAGCCCGCACACCCAGCCCGGCAGCGAGCGATCGGCGGCCGTGTACCCCTCCGCCGAACGGCTGCGGCGATGGAACAACACGCCGATGGCCATCGTCCCGACGAAGTACGCCCCCAGCACCAACCAATCGAGGATCGTGAAGTGTCCTTCCATCCGGGTTTCCTTGGGCGTTTGTTCTCGTCGAGCCCGAGCGCGTCGAGCATCCCCGGACACGACATAGCCTGAAGGAGCCAACGACGACCCGGGGTCGCTGCTAGTCGGGCCACTCGCCCTGGAAGACCTCCACCGCCGGGCCGGTCATGTAGACGCAGTTATCCTCCGGGCACCAATACAGCTCCAAATCGCCGCCGGGCAAATGCGCCAGGACCCGCGGCTGGGTTCGCCCGGTCAGGACCCCGGCGACACAACACGCGCACGCCCCCGTCCCGCACGCCAGCGTCATCCCGCTGCCCCGCTCCCACGTGATCATGGTGAACTCCTCGGGGCCGGCGATCTTTACGAAGTGGGCATTGACCCGCTCCGGGAATAGTGCATGGTGCTCCACCAGCGGCCCCAGCCGGGCCAGGTCGATCGCGTGAAGGTCCTCCACGAAGAACACCGCGTGCGGATTGCCCATCGACACGCACGTCATCGTCCAGGTGGTCCCCTCGATCTCCATCGGTTCGTTGACGACCGGGTCCACGGGCAGGGCCACGGGGATATCGGGCCCGGCCAGGATGGGCTGGCCCATGTTGACGCACACCTGCTCGACGCGTCCGTCCGCGC
>DSDH01000715.1 GCA_011055475.1 Phycisphaerales bacterium
CGGCCAATGTGCCGACGCCAGCCAGCGGTGGGTGCTGCGCGCCATGCGCAAACACGGACCGGGCCTGGTGAACATGCTGTGGCGGATTCTCGGCAACGAACAGGACGTTTGCGACGTCTACCAGCAGACCTTCCTGAAGCTGGCGCATCCCGATCGCGGGCGAAAACCGCACAACGTCGTCGGGTACCTGTACCGCACGGCCGCCAATGAAGCGGTTACCCTGCTGCGTCGCTCGGCCCTGCGACAGCGGGCCCACGATGAACTGGTCGTGACCCACCCGGTCAGTACAACGGTCGAGTATGGGGCGGAACTGGACAACCGCCAATTGCAGGCCGATCTGCGCCGCGCCTTGGGTCTGCTGCCCGATCATCTGCGGAACGTGGTCCTGCTGCGGGACTTGGCCGAACTGTCCTACAGCGAGGTAGGCCGATTACTCGATATCACCCCGGCCACCGCCCGGGTGTACCGGTGCAAGGCCGTGGCGTGGCTGTCACGGATCATGCGTGAGACTTCAAATTCGGCGCCTTCGGCGAAGGTGGTGTACGATGAGTAGGTACATAAGACGATACATACGGCGGATGCAACGGCGTTTGGGACTCTGGCTCGGGGCCGAATCGGACTGGTTGTGGGCGCACGCGGCCAATTGTCCGCGCTGCCAGCGCCGCCTGCAACGCGCCGGCCGGGTCGAATTGGCCCTGTCGTTGTTGCGCGCCGAGCCCCACGCGGTCGATCTGGCCGCCCGGGCCAACGTACAGGCCATCGGCACTCTGCAACGGTCGCTGCGGGACACCCCGCAGTCGCGGGCCCTTCAACGCGTTCGGCCCGTGACGTTCTGGTCGTGGCCCGGCTGGGTGCGGCTTCAGCCGCTGGCCGGAGCCGCGGCGTGCCTGCTGATGATCCTTCTGATCCGGGGCGGCCTGTTCCACTCGGTCAGGACTGCCCAACGCTGCGGCCGCGACGCTATGCACGCGTACTATGCCCAGCGGCTCGGCCAAGACCTGGCCGACGAGATCTTCACCGCCTGAGACGGCCGGTGGGACGGTTCGGCCACGCCAATCGCGACACACGGCACGCCAGGCCGGCGTGGACGCCAAGCAGGACCCTCTCGGCCCCGACGCGTCCAATTGGGATGAAAATCTGGAGTGGGGCCTTGCAATCCCAAGTCCCGGGCCTAAACTAAAGGGTCTTTGGACAAGATCATTGGCAATGATGGCCCGGCCCAAGACGGCGGGCCTGGATTCAGTGGAGATCGCAGCGATGTCGAGAGTATGCCACTTTACGGGACGAAGCACGCGAAGCGGCCGAAGCATCGCCCGGCGGGGTAAGGCCAAAAAGCACGGCGGCGTGGGCAAGAACATCACCGGCGTGAGCAAGCGGACCTTCAAGCCCAATATTCAGACCGTCCGCGCCGTGGTGGATGGCAGAGTCTGCCGGATCAAGGTCTCGGCCAAGGCCATCCGCATGGGCCTGGTCATCAAGCCGGCCAGGCGCCAGTACAAGGCCGCGAAGGAGAAGGCGGCCGAGTAGGTCTGATCCTGACCCGGCTAGCGCGCCGGGACACACGTATCTTCAGGGCGAGACAGTCATCTGTCTCGCCCTTTTCGTTGCCCCCGGCGGGGCTTTGCAGTACGATAGACTCAAGGCTGGCAACCCCAACGCCGGCGACACAACAAGGGCAGGGAACCATGGCTCAGAAGATTGACGTCGAACAGGTGCGCAGCGTCGCTCGGTTGGCGCGACTGGAACTGAGCGAGAGCGAGATCGAACAGTTCGCCGGCCAGCTCAGCGCGGTCCTGGAATACTTCGAGAAACTCAACGAGCTGGACACCAGCCAGGTGGAGCCGCTGGCCCACTGCCTGCCGATCCATAACGTGTTTCGCGACGATACGCCGCAGGCCTCGCTGTCCACCGAGGAGGCATTGGGCAACGCGCCGCAGCGGTCGGCTGACTACTTCAAGGTGCCGAAGATCCTGGACGATGCGTCCGGGGCGTAACGCCGCACAACAACGGAGGTTCCAGTATGAAAAGCATGATTGTAACCCTGATGGCCGGGGTCACCGCGTGCGCCCTGGCCGCCGGCACAGAGGATGGACCGATGAAGCCGAACACCGACAGCCAGCGCGCCATGAAGCTCCAGCGGCCGGTCGTGATGAAGATCGGTTACCTGCTCTACCTGCCGAAGGATTATGGCAAGACGCAGGACAAATGGCCGCTGATGATCTTCCTGCATGGGGCGGGCGAACGGGGCAGCGACCTGAACAAGGTCAAGGTCCACGGCCCGCCCAAGCTCATCGAGCGGGGCAAGGACTTGCCGTTCATCATCGTCTCGCCGCAGTGCCCATCGGGCCACTGGTGGCCGACGAAGGTCGAAACCGTGATGGCGCTGATCGACGAGATCGTGGAGAAGTACAACGTCGATGAGTCTCGCATCTACCTGACCGGGCTGAGCATGGGCGGGTACGGCACGTGGGCCATCGCGTGCGCTCACCCCGAGCGATTCGCCGCGATCGTGCCCATCTGCGGCGGCGGCCAGCCCTACCTGGCCTCCCGACTCAGGGACGTGCCGGTGTGGGCGTTTCACGGCGAAAAGGACCCCGTGGTGCCCGTGCGCGAATCGCAGCGGATGGTGGCCGTCGTCAACGCCGCCGGCGGCAACGCC
>DSDH01000281.1 GCA_011055475.1 Phycisphaerales bacterium
CTCTACGACCCGCGGTTCGAGCACGATGCCTGCGGGATCGGGGCCGTGGCGAACATCGACGGCCGGGCCGATCACGCGATCCTCGAACACGGCAAGCAGATCATCCTGAACCTGCATCATCGGGGCGCCGCCGGCGCCGACGATGTCACCGGGGACGGCGCGGGCATCCTGTTCCAGTTGCCCGATGCCTTCCTGCGGGATGAGGCGGGGCGGCTCGGCGTGGAGCTGCCGCCGCCGGGCCAATACGCCGCGGGCATGGTCTTCAGCCCGAAGGTCAGGGAGATACAGGACGCCGGGCGGCGCATTCTGGAGGAGTCCGTCGCCCATTATGGCATGAAGGTGTTGGGGTGGCGGCCGGTGCCGGTCCATAGCGCATGCCTGGGGCCAATCGCGGCAACGGCCGAGCCGGTCATCTTACAGGTGTTTGTGGAGGGCTCACCCTCTGCCCCGGAGGCGTTTGAGCGCCGACTGTTCCTGGCGCGGCGACGAGCGGGCCGCACCGTGCGGGCTCGGTACGGGCCGGATGGGGAGGACTTCTACATCCCCTCGCTGTCCAGCCGCACGATCAACTACAAGGGCATGTTCATGGCCTGGCAGTTGTTCGAGTATGTCCCCGACCCGAACGGCGATTCGCGGAACTGCGCGATCAAGCAGGTGGCCAGCGGGCGGTTCGGCGTCACGATCAACTATCTGGCACACGCCCGCGAGCTTCAGATCAAGATGGCCCAGGGCGCCAAGCCCGGCGAGGGCGGGCAACTGCCGGGCCGCAAGGTCACCGAGGAGATCGCCCGCTTGCGGCACTCGACGCCGGGTGTGAGCCTGATTTCGCCGCCGCCGCATCACGACATCTACTCGATCGAGGACCTGGCGCAGCTCATCTACGACCTCAAGGCGGCCCATCCGGGCGTGAAGGTGTCGGTCAAGCTGGTCTCGGAGATCGGCGTGGGCACGGTCGCCGCGGGCGTGGCCAAGGGCAATGCCGACGAGGTGCTCATCAGCGGGCACGACGGCGGCACGGGGGCCAGCCCGCTGTCGTCGATCAAGCACGCCGGCTGCCCGTGGGAGTTGGGGCTGGCCGAGACGCAGCAGGTGCTCATCAACAACGGCCTGCGGGACCGTATCCGTGTGCAGGTGGACGGCCAGCTCAAAACCGGCCGTGACGTGGTCATCGGGGCCCTGCTGGGGGCGGACCAATTCGGTTTTGGCACCGCGGCCCTGGTGTGCATGGGGTGTACGCTCCTGCGCAAGTGCCACGAGGGGGCCTGCACCTACGGCATCGCGACGCAGGATCCGGAGCTGCGACGGCGATTCGCGGGCAAGCCCGAGTACATCGTGCGGTACATGTTCTTCGTGGCCGAGGAGGTACGCCGGTGGATGGCCCGGCTGGGGTTCCGCACGTTCGACGAGATGATCGGCCGGGTGGATCGGGTCAACGTCCAGAAGGGCATCGCCCATTACAAGGCCCAGGGGCTGGACTTCTCGCGGGTCTTCCACATGCCCGATGTCGATGATCCATCGCGGCGGCGGGTGAGCCGCTCGCAGGTCGATAAGCACGCCGACCACCCGGACCGGGCCATTCTGGAGAAGGTGCGCAGCGCCATTCAGGACAAGAAACCCGTGAAGCTCGACCAGCCGATTCGGAATATCCATCGAGCCGTCGGGGCGACGCTGAGCTACGAAGTCGCGAGGCGGTATGGCTCGCCGGGTCTGCCGGACGGGACGATTGAGCTGACCTTCTGCGGCTCGGCGGGGCAGAGCTTTGGGGCGTTCCTCGCGGCGGGGGTCACGCTGCGATTGATCGGGGAGAGCAACGACTATCTGGGCAAGGGCCTCAGCGGGGGACGCATTATTGTTCAAAAGCCACCCGAGGCGACCTACATCGCCCATCGAAACATCATCGTCGGCAACACCGTACTGTACGGCGCCACCCGCGGCGAGTTGTTCGTCAACGGCATGGCCGGCGAGCGCTTCGCCGTCCGCAACAGCGGCGTGACCGCCGTCGTCGAAGGCGTGGGCGACCACGGATGCGAGTACATGACCGGCGGTTGCGTGGTCGTGCTGGGCGAGACCGGATGTAATTTCGCGGCGGGCATGAGCGGAGGAATCGCCTACGTGCTCGCCGAGATGCAACTGTTCGACACGCTGTGCAACCTCGACATGGTGGACCTGGAGACGGTGTGGCAGGAGGCGGACAAGGGGCGCCTGCGGAAGCTGATTGAGAAGCATCTGCACTGGACCGGCAGCGAGCGGGCCGAGTGGATTCTGCAACGGTGGGAGAGCCTGGTTGGCCGCTTCGTCAAGGTCATCCCCATCGACTATCGCCAGGCCCTGGAGAAGATGCGGCAGGAGGAACACCGCGACACCGAAATGACCCCGGCGACCGAGGAGGTGTTCCATGGCTAAGACCAAGGGCTTCCTCGAGTTCCGGCGGCGTGAGGTCGGGCATCGGCCGGTCGAACAGCGCGTCAGCGATTTCAGCGAGATCGACCTGCCGCTGACCCCGGATGACTTGCAGTGCCAGGCGGCCCGGTGCATCGACTGCGGCATTCCCTTTTGCCACGGCACGGGCTGTCCGGTCAAGAACCTCATCCCGGAGTTCAACGATCTGGTCTACCGAGGCCAGTGGCGCGAGGCGTGCGAGAACCTGCACGCCACGAA
>DSDH01000399.1 GCA_011055475.1 Phycisphaerales bacterium
CGCGATCAATACCGCCGCGGGCGTGTACGTTCGGATCGGCGCCAACACCGATGGACTGGGCCTGACCGGGGCGCTGGACGAGGTTCGCCTCTACAACCGTGCCCTGGCCGACGCCGAGATCGCCGCCTTGGCCGCCGCACCATAGCTCCAAACGGAGTCGATACACCACCGGCCAGGAAAGCGACGTCTCCCCGTAGTCTGACTCATGGTGGCTCCGCAGATGGAGGGGGCGCTGTGACCGTCGCCTCCTACCCAGGAGGCACCTGAATCCCCTTGACCGCGTACTATAAGCCTGCGACTTGGCCCGGCGATCCACACCGTTGATCTGCACGGGGATGGTCTCCACATTCCAACGATGGTCGAGAAACTTGCGATGTTCCCGGTATTTCACTTGATAGGACCGGTTTTTCAGAGTAATTCCTAACTACTAATGATTCTGAGAGAGCACCGGTGGATGTAGAATCAGAAAAGCTGGAACAACGCATCAGGCGGTTCAAAGAGCGACTCAAGCAGGCCGGCGTGAGACTGACCCATCAGCGGCTGGCGGTCTTCATCGAGGTGGCCAAGACCCAGGATCACCCCGACGCGGAGACGGTTTACAGGCGAGTGCTGGCCACGGTGCCCACGATCTCGCTGGACACAGTCTACCGAACGCTGTGGCGGCTCTTTGACCTGGGCCTGGTCCGGGCCCTGGATCCGCCCCGCAAGCGGGTGCGCTTTGACGCGAACACCGAGCCGCATCATCATTTCGTGTGCCGCAAGTGCGGTCGCACGCGGGATTTTTGCGACAGCCGGTTTGACCGCCTGGAGGTGTCGGAAGCCGTCCGGGCATTGGGCAAGGTGTAAGCGGCGCACGTCGAGCTGGCGGGCTTGTGCGTGCGTTGCCTGCAGGAAAACGAATACGACAAGAACGATGTTGCGAAAGGGGGAAACCCATGAAAAAGAGGAAAGGCAAGACACTGACGACCGGTTTTGGGATGCCGGTGGACAACGACCTCGATTCCTTGACGGCCGGCCCGCACGGGCCGATCCTCATGCAGGATATGCACCTGATGGAGAAGCTGGCGCACTTCGACCGCGAGCGGATTCCGGAGCGGGTCGTCCACGCCAAGGGCGCCGGGGCCCACGGCTATTTCGAGGTCACGGGGGACGTCACGACGTACACCCGGGCGCGTTTTCTCTCGGAGGTGGGCAAGCGGACAGAGGTGTTCGCGCGATTCTCCACGGTCGGCGGTGCGAAGGGTTCGGCCGACTCGGAACGGGATCCGCGGGGCTTTGCGATCAAGTTCTACACCGAGGACGGCAACTACGATATGGTGGGCAACAACACGCCCGTCTTCTTCATCCGCGATCCGCTCAAGTTTCCGGACTTCATCCACACGCAGAAGCGCCACCCCGGCACGAATCTCAAGGACGCGAATATGTTCTGGGACTTTCTGTCCCTGACGCCGGAGTCCATCCACCAGGTGACGATCCTGTTCTCGGATCGCGGTACGCCGCGGACCTTTCGCCACATGAACGGCTACAGCAGCCACACGTACATGTGGTACAACGCCAAGGGCCAGTACTCCTGGGTCAAGCTGCATTTCAAGACCCAACAGGGGATCGAGAACTTCAGCGGCCCGGAGGCCGACCACATGCGCGGCGTGGACCCGGATTGCGCGACGCGGGATCTGCACGAGGCGATTGCCCGGGGGGATTTTCCCGTGTGGCGGCTGGAGGTGCAGATCATGACGCCCGAACAGGCCCGGGAGTATCGGTTTGACCCGTTCGATATCACCAAGGTCTGGCCGCACGCGGATGTGCCGCCGATCGAGGTGGGACGGATGGTTCTCAACCGAAACCCGGACAACTACTTCGCCGAGGTCGAGCAGGCGGCTTTCTCACCGGGCAATTTCGTTCCCGGTGTGGGCCCCTCGCCGGATAAGCTGCTCCAGGGGCGTCTGTTCAGCTATCACGATACGCACCGCCATCGGCTGGGGTCCAACTATCACCTATTGCCGATCAATGCCCCGAAGGCATGCAAGATGGACAGCTACCAGCGCGACGGGGCGATGCGCTTCGACGACAACGGGGGCAGCGGGCCGAACTACTGGCCGAACAGCTACAACGCCGCCGCGCCCGATCCGGCGACGGCGCCGCCGGCGGTCGACGTGAGCGGGATGGCGGCCCGCCATCAGTACGCCTCCGGCGATATCGACTTCGTGCAGGCCGGCGCGCTCTACCGCGACGTGATGACCGACACGGATCGCGAGCATCTGATCGACAACATCGTGGGTCACCTCAAGAACGCCTGCGAACCGCTCCAACGGCGCCAGAGTGCCCTGTTCTGGAAGGCCGACCCGGAGTACGGCCAGCGCGTGGCCAAGGGACTGGGCCTCAACGTTAAAGAGGTAGAAGACCTGGCGGCAATGAGCCAGGAAGAACGCGTTGCGGCGACGCCGATTCAGTAATGACCGTCGCGTATTCCCCAAAGGCCCCGGGGACGATGCTCCGGGGCCTTTTCTTTCCACATCGGGCTCAGACGCTTTCGGGGATTGTAAAGGGCGCCCGGTAGGCGGGGCGAAGCATGGCGTTGGCCTCATCGTCGCCGATGAAGCGCTGGGCCACCGGGTTGAAGTCCAGCGAACGGCCCAGGCGGTACGAGATATTCGC
>DSDH01000318.1 GCA_011055475.1 Phycisphaerales bacterium
ATCCGGTGCCGTTCAGGAAGGCGGTGAACCTCCGCGAGGCGGTCAACATCATCAAGACCTTCGACCAGCAACGGCCCATCGCCCGCGCCGAGGCCGCCGCCCCAGCGGCGCCCGTCTCGCACGCCGAGCCGGTCTCGCGAATGATGGCCGAAGGCCCGTCGCCCGAGCCGCCACGGGTTCAAACCGTCCAGGCGTCCGAGCCCGCCGAACCGATCGCCCGCACTCGCCCAAGCCCGCCGGACGAAGCGCCCGAACCGCCGGCCCAGACCGCCTCCCCGGAGTCGCTCGAACCGCAGGACACGGACGATCTGCTTCGTGAGATCGTCCGCCTGCTCAAGGCGATGCACCGCCAGGACATGTTCCACGAGTTCTCCATCATGAAGGCCCTGGCCGGCGTGGTGCAGGTCGCCGTGGTGTTCTGCCTGATGTGGAGCCTGTGGCTGCTGCTCGACGCCGGCCGCCCGCCGGCTCACGTGCACACGCTATTGGGATACACCGCCGTCCTGCAGTTGATGGTCATCGCGTTCTACATGATGCGCGACCGCCGATGAGCCGCCGCACGTCCGAGGGCATCCTGGTTTGGCTTCCCAGCCCGATGGGCGACGCGGTCCTGGCGATTCCCGCCCTGCGGGCCCTGCGGCAGGGGTACCCCGATCGGCCCATCACGTTTGTCGCCACGCCGATGGTCCGCGACCTGCTGTCGCCGGAGTGCTTCAATGACGCCTGGATTGACGTGCCGGGGCGCGGCCTGCCCGTGGCCGCCATTCGGCGGGCCGGGTGCGACCGGGCGGTATTGCTCAAGAACTCGTTCGGCTGTGCCTTGGCCGTGTTCACCGCCGGAGTCCCCCAGCGGGTCGGCTATGCCCGCGATGCGCGACGCCTGCTACTGACCGAGGCGGTCCCCGTGCCGCGTGAGGCCGACGGCCGCTATCGCCGCGAGCCGATGATCGACTACTACCTGCGGCTGGCCCGGCGACTCGGTTGCCGAACGGATGACCGCCGGCTCGAACTGCCGCTCGATCCGGCGGCCGACCTGACCCTGGCGGGCAAGCTGCCGGCCCTGGCCCGACCCGGTTGCCCCGTGGTGGTTCTCGTCTGTGGCGGGGCCTTCGGGCCGAGCAAGTGCTGGCCGGCGGATCGATTCGCCCGGCTGGCCGACCGACTGGCGGAGGGCTATCGGGCCACGGTCGTCCTGCTGGTCGCCCCCAACGACGCCGAACGGGCGATCGCCGAACGGATTGTGCACCACGCAAGGCATCCGCTGATCAACGTGGCCGACAGTCCCCTGAGCATCGCCGAGGTCAAGGCCCTGATCGCCCAGACCGACCTGGTAATCGCCAACGACACCGGCCCAAGACACATCGCCATCGCCCTGCAACGACCCGTTATCACGCTGTTCGGCCCCAATGACCCGGCCTGGACGCAGACCGGCTATGCGGACGAGGTGCAGATCGTCGGCCAGGCCCCGTGCGTACCCTGCGAGAAGCCCCGCTGCCGTCAGGAGCGGCACATGTGCATGGAATCCATCGCCGTTGATACGGTCTTCGCCGCGGCCGCGACGATCCTGGGAAGGGATCGGCCATGAATGGCACGGAATGGGTCGAGCCGGCCCCCGGCTTCCATTGCCGGGCGGATGTTCTGCCCTCGCTCCAGCGCCTGGGGCTGACCACGCTGGAGGCGGTCTTCGCCTTCGAGGGCGGCGAGGCACTCGACAAGGACAACCTCGCTCCATGGCGGCGGCGCACGTGCCTCGTACTGCCCGACGGTGGGCAGACGGTCTACCTGAAACGGTATGATCGGCCGCCATGGCTCGTGCAGATCCACGCCTGGATCGCCCATGGCCGCCGCGCGAGCCTGGCCCAGTTCGACCACGAACCGGCCGAGGTCCTGGCCCACGCCGGCATCGGCACGCCCGAAACCCTGGCCCACGGCACCTGCTGGGCCGGGCCCTTCGAGCGGCGCAGCTTCATCCTGACCGCGGCGATCCCCGACGCCGAAAGCCTCGAACGCCGGCTGCCGGCCTGCTTCGACGACCTGTCGCCAACGGCCCACGTCGCCGAGCGGCGAGCGTTCATCGAGGCCCTGGCCCTGTTCGTCCGACGGTTCCACGACACCGGCTGGCGGCATCGCGACCTGTACCTGTCGCACATCTTCCACGCCAAGGATGGCCGGTTCTTCCTGATCGACCTGCACCGGGCCTTCCGCCCGCGTCTGCGACCCCTGCGCTGGCGGCTCAAGGACCTGGCCCAGTTGCACTATTCGGCCCCCGGACCGATCTTCTCGTGCGCCGACCGGCTGCGGTTCTACCGCTGCTACATGGGCATCAAGCGGCTACGGCGGATCGACCGTCGGCTCCTGCACCGGATTCGCCGCCGGGCGTGGCGGATGGCCGACCACGACCTGCGCCATGGCCGCAGCGCCCCGTTTGCAATGTGACCGGCCATTGGTATACTCGCCGTCCATGATCCGTGTGGCGTTGATTATTGAGCGGGCCGATATCGCCTTGGGCGGGGCTGAACGCAGCATCGCCGAACTGGCCGAGGCGCTGCGGGCCTGCGGGCTGAGCTGTACGATCGTTGCCGCCACGGGCGATCCCGACGAGGGATTGTGCATCCTGTGCCCGGAGCGGG
>DSDH01000236.1 GCA_011055475.1 Phycisphaerales bacterium
CCGCGCAGATTCTCGCACTGGTTGCACAGGCGATCCATCTCCGACTGGGTCTGTTCAACCTGGGCCAGCAGCTCCAGGGCCTCGGCCCCGGACACCACGCGGCTGTACTCGGCCCGATCCACGGATCGCCGCGGCTCAAACACGCTGCGTTTCTCGTCGACGTAGGGTCTCAGAAACGCCAGGGCCCGCTCCAGGCGGGTGCGCATCTCCTCCAGGTCGCGGGGACGGCGGCCCTCGATCTGCAAGTCGGGCCAGTCCTTGCTGACCATGGCCCGCTCGGCGTCCAGCACCTCGACGATGCCGGCCTGCTGAAGGGCCTCCAACAGATCGGCGGCCTGGCTGCGGTGGGCCGCAATCATCACCTTTGTCATTCGGGAGATGGCCATGGTCTATCCGTGTCCGGGTGTTCGTTCCGTCATCGGCGGCTCAGGCCTGCCGCAACCGTTCCAGCACCTTCTCGACGCAGGCGTCCATCTTGCCGGCGGCCTGCTCGCGGAGGTGGGCGATCCGCTGCTGGCCCTCGGTCCGGAGTTGCTCCACCTCGCTCTGGGCCTGCTGCTCGGCCTCCGCCGCCGCCGCCTTGATCGCGGCCCGCCGCTTCTCCGCCGCCTTTTCCAGGGCCTGACGCCGCTGTTGCCGCGCCTCATCGGCGATCTGGACCGCCTGTTGCCGGGCCTCTTCCACGATCTGCTTGGCCTCGGCCTCGGCCCGCCGGATCTGCTGGATCAATTCCATTCTGCCTGCCCCGTGTTCCTATAGTCTCAGACTACCCTTTGGCTTTTCAGATCACCCCCCCCTCCCGGTTGTTGAGTGCCGAATCATACCCGAACCGGGCGGCATTTCCAGAAAAAATCGGAAAAACCCGCCGTGGGACACCCGGACTGGCCTCCGTCTCCCGGCCCTTCCATCCGGCAGGGTCGCGGCCGGGACGCCACGCCGTCAGGCCTTGGGGATCAACCCGCGAAGCTCCATGGCGTAGACGATGAGGTCCACGACCTGCTCGGCCGAGAAGACCGAATTGTCAATCAGCAGGTTGAACTCCGGCTCCCTGGGGTTCCTTTGCTCGTAGATCTTTCGCAGTTGCCGGCGCTGTTTCTCCACCTGGTCGATTCGCGCGATCGCGGCCTGCCGGGTAAGCTGCTCGCGCGAGGCGACACGGGCGATCCGCCACTCCTTGGAGGCCTCGAGCCGGATGCTCAGCCCGTTGTCAATATCCGCCGTCGCCGAGGCGCCGCCCTGCCCAATGATGACCGCGTGCCCCTCGAAGGCCATGGCCCGGATCATCTGTGCGATCTTGTTGCGGATCTCGAAGCCGTCGGGAATGTTGCCCTTGCGGATCCCGCGGAGAAAGTCCTTGAACAGGCTGGGCCGAGCCATCTGCTCGCGCTGAAGGATCTCCTCGCTCAGACCGGTATCCTCGGCCAGTTGACGCAGCATCTCCTTCTGGTAGACGCGCCACCGCTTCTCCGGGTCGTCGGCGCGGGCGTTGAGCTTGGCGACGAGCATGTCGCCGACGTCGTAGCCGTCGCAGCCGTATTGCCGCGAGATCGTCACGAACGGGCCCGGTTCCCGCTTCTTGCCGAAATCGTCCAGATGGTCCCGCAGGTAGGATGAAAGCGTGGGTCTGGCCATGGGTCGCCCTCACACTGTGTGGCCCGCATTCATCGGATCGCGCGGACGCGGGCATGTCCTTACGCGGGCACAGGTTAGTGTTGATACGGGGCGGCTGTCAATCGGTTCACCCGGAAAAACGCTTCCCTATTTGCGACCACGCGGCCCCCCGGCGTCGCTTGGGATGGGGTGGCTTGAGGCGCGACCGGTTCGGCTCACGGGGTCGGCTGGGCCGCGATGGGCTCCAGGGCGGCGGTGACCAGCGGCCGCCACTGCGCCCAGTGCGACCGCAGCAGGTCGATGCGGGCCTGCGAGAGGTTCAGCAGTTCGGCAAAGCCTTCGACGCCCAGCAAAGCCCCATCCAGATCGAGCAGCCGGGCGATGAGGTGGTCCGTGCGGTCCACGAGGCCATCGGCATTCAAATCGCCCCACCACGGATCCGCGGACCACTTCTCGCCGGTGGTGCGCCAGGCCAGGGCGTACGTCTCCGTGCCTGTCTCGGTCGGTGTGACCGGCCCATTGCATCGGACGACGATCTCAATGCCGGGATACGCCGGATCGACCCGGCAGTGCACGTGCTCAACGTTGTCCAGCGGACTGTCGCTGTAGTCCAGCAGCCGGGCGTTCTCAGGACGGTCCGGATCGACGGCCCAGACCTCCAGCCGCAGGTTTGTATCATCCGCTGAACGCGGCTCGAAGGGGAATTGCGACTCGTAATGCCGGTTCCAGACCAGCGTGGCCTCGACGGCGGCGTCGCCCGGCTCGACGGCGACGGCGTAGACGTTCTCCAACAACCCGTCCTTCTCGATGACGTTGAGGTCCCACCCGACCGAACGCACCGAGCCGAACCCGCCCGGCCCGGCCCGAAACTGTTCCAGGGCGGCCGGTGCATCCACCATGCCGGCCCCTTGCAGATAGTCCAGCGGAACCTCGTGGTCGTCATCGACGGTGGGCCCGCCCTTGTGCCAGAAAGGCAGCTTGCGTGCGGAGTTCATGAGAATCGCCCGCACCAGACA
>DSDH01000527.1 GCA_011055475.1 Phycisphaerales bacterium
AGGAAGGGCTGAAGGTCATGGCCGCGTGGGGGTTCACCTATAAGACCAACCTCGTGTGGTACAAGATCCGCAAGGATGGCGGGCCGGATGGGCGCGGCGTGGGCTTCTATTTCCGCAACGTGACGGAACTGGTGCTGTTCGGCGTGCGGGGCAGTATGCGCACGCTGACGCCGGGGCGCACGCAGGTGAATCTGTTCCGGACGCGCAAGCGCGAACACTCCCGCAAGCCCGATGAGATCTACGATGTGATCGAGGCGTGCTCGCCGGGGCCGTACCTGGAGCTATTCGCGCGGTTCCGGCGGCCGGGGTGGAGCCAGTGGGGCAACGAGGACGTCGAGGAGAACTCCTGTCACGGCGTCGCCAGACGCAAGGGCCACGCCGACCCGCGGTACCGGCTGTTCGAGGCCCCGCGCGGCTACGGGGCGACAAGTTAAGACCGCCCTGCCTATCGGCCCATAAATAGCCAAAACCGCAGATTCCGCGCTTGACCCATCAACGGACTTGGCGGTATCCTGTTCATGGCGACGACAAATCGGGGCCCTGGAGACCGGCGCAGAATGCGCCGCGTAGCGTTGGCAAGCTTGTCCCAGTCTCTCATGAGTGACCATGAGAAAGAAACAAGCCATTTTTGCGGCTTTGTTCGTTTTGGCCCTTCCGTCGGTGGCGCAGGCCAATGGGGGCACTCCGCTGATGTGGGCGAACTTCCTGCATCTGGTCGTCGGCAACGCGCTCATCGGGCTTCTGGAAGGCGTGCTTCTAGCCAAGGTTTTCGGGCTGCCGAAAAAGAGGTGTGTGGCCCTTATGATCGTGGCCAACTACCTATCGGCATGGCTGGGCACCTTTCTTATTCCGCCGGCTTCCGCAACGCTTCCGTGGACTTTGCACAATGTGGGCAAGCTTCTTGGCGTCATGGTGATCGTCACCTATGTACTTACCGTCATCCTGGAGTATCCTTTTGTGGCGTTTGCCTTTCGAGGCCGTCGATGGTGGCTCCGCAAGGCCATCCTGGGTTCACTGCTCGTGCAGACCGTGTCATACGGGTTGCTTGTGGGCTGGTATTGGATGGCCAGTGGGACTAGCCTGTACACCGGGGTCCAGGTCGTTGAGCCCTCCCGGATGTCTCTACCACAAGAGGTCGTAGTGTACTTCATCTCCGCAGAGGATGGTGATGTGTATTCAGGGACTCTGGCTGACCGTGAATGGACGCGTGTTGCCGAGTTAGCCAGCACGCACCGCAACGACCGATTACTGGTGTGGCCGTCCGACGGCGCCCCGGACTCCTGGGATCTTATGGCCTGTGTGGTAACTACCGAGGGGCTGGCTCCACGGGGGGTGCCGATTCGCGAGGGTTGTCCATGGCTGGCATCGCCATCGGAAGGCGATATGTATGCGTATAATCACCAGAATGAACTCTATTGGCCCCGCTTCGGGCCCGTGCCGAAGTTGGGCCAGGCCCAATCGAGTTCATGGGACTTTCGTGCCAGTTTCTTCGGCGGTCTTGTTGGAATGGAAGAGGCCTCCGGCAGACGAGTGAGGTTCTCACTCGAGACACCCTTCGTTGCGTGGGTCATTCATAACGCCACGCACTTGCCCGGCGACAAGGTCTTGCTCCAACTCGGCGACCATCAAGTCTGCGTGCTCGATCCGGAAGATGGCCGGATAACTCTGATTGCGAGAGGCCGAGGACCCGTTGCCGTGATCCCACGGGATGAGTCGAACCAGACGGCTGATGGGGATTTGCCCTGATGCCATGCAATCGTTGAATTGGGTTGCCGGGGCCGTACGCACGATGAGATGGCATGAGCGAATCAGCGAGACGGATGCGCGAGCCGTCGAACGTGATGTTTGCGACATGCTCCGACTGCACATTGAGCGTCCAAGGAGTCTGAAGGGCACTCTCTCTGGCTCTACCGGAGCGATCACTCGTGGTCTGCTCAGTGTCCAGCTGTTGCTGCTCATCTCCTTTCGTCTCGCACGGACAAAGCCTCATGCCAGGGATTTGCGGGGTCTTCGCAAGGTCGACGTTCTGAGGGTCTCGAAATCACGTACGCACGTGCTCGTCCAGGGCAGGATTACGTGGTCGCCCAACAACAGGCATGGTGAACAACACCATACGGAAGCGTTCCTTGGCCGATTCCATCCTGAGAAGAAAACGGTTGTCGCCTGTGAACTGTTTGTTGGCAAGGAGTCCCAGCGACGTTGCTTACTTGCTGGAAGAGCCAGAACTGCGGCGACCGACGTTTCTGTCTTGCATCGCTATATTGCCGGAAGCTGAAGCGGTGCCTTCATTGTCCCCTCGACGTCTGCATTTGGAGTTTGCCATCCCCCTCAGTCAACCGTCCCATGCTCACTTCAGCCAGGGCAGGAGGTCGGCGCAGTGGCGGCCGAAGAGGCCGATGGCCCGCATGGTGACGGCCGTCAGGAGCATGGCGGCGAGGTTGCCGGCCAGGTGGAGTCCACGGATCAGGGCGGGCCGGGCGGCGACTTGGTCGTACTGCTGCGTGAAGACCTGCAGCAGGGCCGCGGCGAACAGGAGCACCAGGACCGCCAGATACGGCCCCGGCACCCGGCGGATGACCCGCAGATGGGTCGGCAGGTCGAACACCCAG
>DSDH01000390.1 GCA_011055475.1 Phycisphaerales bacterium
CCGCCCCGCCGGGGTCGTCTTCACCGACAAGGCCGGCCGACACGCCCTGCCCGCCAAGGTCGTCATCGACGCCACGTGGCGCGCCGCCGTCGCCCGCGCCGCGGGTGCAAGCGCCCAACCCTACCCGGCCGGCGAACAGACTTTTCAGCGGGTCGTGGTCGGCGGGCCGGCCGCCGGTGATCTGGCTATCGGCGCCCGCACCCTGCAGACCGCCATGCCCGACCCGGCCGCGCCTATGAAGAACTGCCCGGCCCACCTCTATACCCTCAGCCTGTCCATGAAGAACAGCTCGTTCCCGGCCTTTGCGGCGGCCGAGCAGCGAGCACGCGACATGACCTGGACCCGTGGCCAGCTCGACGCCTCCGAAACCCTCTTCCAGGTCCCGCCCGATCCCATGCGTGGCCGCCGCTCCTTTGAAGGCCCCTGGACGGGCCCCGACCGACTCGATCTCGACGCGTTTCGTCCCCGCGGCCTCGACCGCATGTTCATCGCCGGTCCCTGCGCCGATGTCCCCCGCACCGTCGCCGCCCGCCTCGTGCGACCGCTGAACATGCTGGCCCTTGGCGAGCGCATCGGCCATGCCGCCGCCACCGAGGCACGCACCGTTGCCGACCCGGACGGCGTCCATCTGCCCGCAGCAACGCCCGACCGCAGGTTCGCCGGTCCTCGCGTCGCATCCCCGAAATTGCCCACGTTCCGACCCGACCGCCCAAACGAGACCGTCCCCGCCCGGGCCCGCGCTGTGCCCATCTGGGCCGAGTATGACGTCGTCGTCGTCGGAGGCGGCACCGGCGGCGCCCCCGCCGGCATCAGCGCCGCCCGCGCCGGTGCCAAAACCCTCGTCGTCGAGCTGCTCCACGGCTTGGGTGGCGTCGGCACCATGGGCCTGATCAGCAGCTACTACCACGGCAACCGCGTGGGCTTCACCGCCGAGATCGACGCGGGCGTCGCCGCCTTCGGCGAGCATCCGCACAACCGGCCCGGCCGATGGAACGTGGAGTGGAAGATGGAATGGTACCGCAAGGAGCTCCGCAAGGCCGGCGCCGATATCTGGTTCGGCACCCTCGCCGCCGAGGCTCTGCTCGACGGTCACCGGGTTCGCGGCGTCGTCGTGGCCAACGAACAGGGCCGGGGCGCGGTCCTGGCCAAGGTCGTCATCGACGCCACGGGCAACGCCGGCGTCGCCGCGGCCGCCGGCGCCCCCTGCGTGTTCATCGGCGCCGACCACGTCGCCCTGCAGGGCACCGGTCTACCGCCGCGGGCCCTGGGCGCCGGGTACACCAACACCGACTACACCTTCATCGACGACACCGACACCCGCGACATCTGGCGGTCGTTCGTCATGGCCCGCGCCCGATTCTCCGAGGACTACGACCTGGGCCAGCTCATCGACACCCGCGAGCGCCGCCGCATCATCGGCGACTTCGTCATCGACCCGCTGGACATCTGGAACCACCGGACCTATCCCGACACCATCGTCGTCGCCCGCAGCAATTTCGACACCCACGGCTTCACCGTGCATCCCGTCTTCGCCATCCGCCCGCCCGATCGTGCCGATATTGACGTCGACGTCCCCTACCGGGCCCTCCTGCCCAAGGGGATCGACGGTCTGGTCGTCATCGGTCTTGGGGTGAGCGCCCAACGAGACGCCGTGCCCGTTATCCGCATGCAGCCCGACATCCAGAACCAGGGTTATGCCATGGGACGTGCCGCCGCCATGCTCGCCAAGACCGGCGCTTCCACCCGCGAGCTCGACGTCAAAGACCTGCAGAAACACCTCGTCGAGATCGGCAACCTGCCACCGCGGGTCCTGACGGACACCGACTCGTTCCCCCTGCCCGATGAACGGATCCACGAAGCCATCGACCGTGTGGTGAAGGACTACACCGATATCCAGGTGCTTCTGGTCGATCCTGAGCGAGCCCTGCCCCCGCTGCGAAGGGCCTATGCCGCCGCACAGGATCCGAATGACGGTCTGGTCTATGCCCATATCCTCGGCATGTTCGGCGACGCCACCGGCGCCGAGACCCTCGCCCGCGCCGTGGCCGATGCCGAATGGGACGCCGGCTGGCGCTATACCGGCATGGGCCAGTTCGGCCCGTCCATGAGCCGCCTGGACAGCCTCATCATGGCCTTGGGCCGCACCCGCGATCCCCGCGCGCTCGAGCCGATACTGGGCAAGCTTCGCACCCTCGGCCCCGGCCGCGAGTTCTCGCACTACCGCGCCCTGGCCGTCGCCCTCGAAACCCTCGCCGACCCCCGCGCGGCCAGACCCCTCTACGACCTGCTCCGGCAGCCCGGCATGACCGGCCACGCCCTGCTCGACATCCACCAAGCCTTGGCCCGACAGCCCAAGAGCCCGACCGACACCTCCACCCGCGAGAAGTCCCTCTCCGAGCTGCACCTGGCCCGCGCCCTGTTCCGCTGCGGCGACTTCAACCGCTTGGGTCGATCCATCCTCGAACAGTACGCCCACGACCTCCGTGCCGCCTACGCCCAACACGCCGCCGCCGTCCTCCAGGAAAGGACCCCATGATTCCGCCGCCGCACACACTCGAGACTCGGGGCTTGGACACCCGCAGCCCGCAGTAGCGATCTGATATTCGA
>DSDH01000443.1 GCA_011055475.1 Phycisphaerales bacterium
AATCCTGTCGGCCGACTGGGTGAAGCTGGTCAACGTGCTCGGCGCCCAAGGGATGTAGTACCGCTTCGGCGTCCAGGGCACGGGTATGTAGGGATATCGCTGCGGGTCGAAGTAATCCGCCTCCAGGTAATAGATGCCGGTAATGCCCTGGGGCGAGATCTTCAGCCGCAGGCCGTTGGCCACGGATTCGCGGATGACGTTGGCCACCTCGTTGTTGTGCGGCAGCGACGGCAGGGCCGCGCGATTCACCTCGGCCACGACCAGCACGTAACGGTTGTACTTCTGAAATGCCGAGTCGCTCAACTCACCCAATTCGGGCCCGTATTCCTGCGGCACGAAGCTGATCTGCCGGACCGTTCCAATCTGCACGCCCCGCTGCATCACCGGCGAGCCCACCGACAAGCCCAGCACGGACTCGTCGATATACGTTTCCAGCGCGATCGTGTCGCGGATCAGTTCCCGGGCACTGAGGGCGATCAGCCCGGCGATGAGCATCCCGAGCACCAGCAACACGAATACGCCGATCTTGAAGTAGTTGGCCTTCGTTTTCATGGCACGTCATTCCGTCTCAGGGGCCCCGGCGGCGGGATCGGTCGCCTCGGGCCGGGTCGCGGCATCGTCTCCAATCTGACGGTGGAAGAACTGCCAGGCCGTCGGGTTGCTCGGATCATCGCGCAGCTCCAGGGGATGACCACTGGCGACGATCCCCCGCGACCGGCCATCGAGCATAATCACCCGGTCGGCCACGGCGTAGACACTGGGCAACTCGTGCGTGACGATCACGAACGTGACGCCCAGGCTGCGGGCCAGGTCCAGGATCAGCGCATCCAGCCCGGCGGAGGTAATCGGGTCCAGCCCGGCCGACGGCTCGTCCAGCATCAGAATCTCCGGGTCGAGCGCCATGGCGCGGGCGATGGCGCCCCGCTTTTGCATCCCCCCCGACAATTCGCTGGGCAGAAGCTGTGCATGGTCCCGCAGGCCCACCAGCTCCAGCTTCATCAGCGCCACCAGCGTCGCGGCGTGTTTCGGCAGGCGGGTGTGCTCCTCGAGCACCAGCCGCACGTTTTCCAGCAGCGTCATCGAGCCGAACAACGCTCCACCCTGGAACGTCACGCCCACGCGACCCAGGAGGCGCCGCCGTGCGGCGTCGTCGGCGGTCACCAGGTCCTCCCCGTAGATCAGGACCCGCCCCTGTTCGGGTTCCTCAAGGCCGATCATGTGCTTGAGCAGGGTGCTCTTGCCGCATCCCGACGGCCCCAGGATCGTGAACACCTCGCCGGGATAGATCTCGAACGAGACGTTCTCCAGCACAACGTGATCGTTATACCCCGCCGTGAGGTTCTCGACCCGAATGATGGGTTCGCGCTCGACCATTCAAATGCCCATATAATGATATAGTACCGCGAAGACTCCCTCGGCCATGACCGTCAATACGATGCCGCTGACGACGGCCCGCGTGGTCGAGATGCCCACCGCGCTGGGGCCCGTTTCCGTCTGCAATCCCCGCAGGCACCCGACCCCGCTGACGAGGGCGCCGAAGACGAACCCCTTGACCAGACCCGAGAACACGTCCACCGGTCCGATGGCGCTCTGGACGTGCTGGGAGTAGACCACCAGGGGAAACCCCAGCGAGAGCATGACCAACCCGGAACCGACCAGGCCCGCCAGGTTGGCCACGATCGACAACAGCGGCGTGACCAGGATGCCGGCGATCACCCGCGGTACGGCCAGAAACCGCACCGGCTCCAGCCCCATGGTCACCAGGGCATCGATCTCGTTGTTGATCTTCATGGTGCCGATCTCGGCGGCGAAGGCCGAGCCGCTGCGGCCGGCGAGGATGATCGCCGTGATAAACGGTCCCAGCACCCGCACCAGGGCCAGGGCGGCCAGGTCCGCGACGTACACCTCCACGCCGAACTCCCGTAACGGCATGGCCGAACTGAAGGTCGTGATCAATCCGAAGAGAAACCCCAGCAGCGCGACGATCCCCACGGCGTTGGCCCCGGCCCGCTCGAAGATCAGGAACATGTCCCGCCAACGGAATCGCCAGGGGCGCATCAACACCTCGGCCATCGCGACGGACAACTCGCCGATAAACGCCACCTGCTGGCGAAAATCATCCCACGCGTGAACCGCCGCCCGGCCCACCTCCTCGGCCAGGCTGAAATGCCGCCGTTGCACGCGTCGCGGCCCGGCGAACTGCCTGGGCTCGAACCGATCCAGCCGTCCTGAAAAACGTGGGTCAAGCCCTTCGATGTGGACGGGACAACCATGGTGCGATCCCCACAGTCGCACCTCCAGGAGCAGCGCCAAACCGGCCCCGTCGCAGTAATCCACGTGATCGGCGTCTACGCGAATCACCTTTGGCTGGTGTCGGCCCAGCGTCGTCAACATGCGATTCCACAGGTCCGCCGTGGTGCGGGCGTCGAGCCGACCGGTCAGGCGCAAGACCAGGGTATCCGCGTCGGTCGCTACCTCCATCGACACCGGCGGCGACCCTCCCACTCCAGCGTTCCTGTTTGCCGCTTCGTCGTTGGCCATGGCGAAAACGACCTCCCGTGGGGTCCTGTCTAGCCGACGTGGGGGTTCCTGTCAAG
>DSDH01000445.1 GCA_011055475.1 Phycisphaerales bacterium
CAGGTGCCACTTGCCGACGATCGTCGTATCATAGCCGACCCGCTTGAGCATCTGCGGCAACAGAAGGGCCTCCTCCTTAAGGTATCCCCAACTGTCGGCCTGGTGCGTGCGGATCACGCCCGGGACGCCCACCATGTCCGGGTAGCGGCCCGTCAAGAGCGCCGCCCGCGTGGGAGTGCACACCGGGCAGTTCGCGTAGAAACGGTCCATGCGCATTCCCGCGGCCATGAGCCTATCGACGTGGGGCGTTCGCATGTCCTCGGCCCCCTGGCAGGACAAATCCCCCCAGCCCAGGTCGTCGACGAGGATCACGACAATGTTCGGTCGACGCCTCTCGTCCGAGGCCCCCAACGCCGCGTGCAACGCCCCTGCGCCGCCGATATATCCCGCCGCCGCCCCCATCGCCTTCAGGAAGTCGCGCCGTGACGTTCTTATCCGTTCATATCCCGCGTCCGGGATTCCGCGTCTCATGGGGTCACCTCCGCGAGCCATTTCTCGTGCAGTGCTTTGAGTCGCCGGACCTTGTCGGGGTATTGCGAGGCCAGATTCTGGGTCTCGGTCACGTCCTCGGCCAGATTGCTCAGGAACTCTTCGGCCGCCGGCAGATCCAGCCCCCGGTCCTTTGTCGCCGGCCCGTTGACCACCAGCTTCCAATCGCCCTCGCGCGCCGCCCAATGCGGGTTGCGGCCCGGCCGGTGCCAGTGCAGCTCCTGATGCGGGCTCGGCGCATCGGCGGAGGCGATGACCCGTGACAAATCCCGCCCGTCGATGGCATGGCCGATCTCGGCGCCGCACCATCGCGCGATCGTGGGCAGCCAATCCATGTTGATCGCCATCTGGTCCCGCACCTGCCCCTGGGCGATCCGCCCCGGCCACGATACGATGCACGGCACGCGGATGCCGCCTTCCCACAGTGTGAACTTGTGCCCGCGGTAGGGCCCGCTGTCGCCCCCGCCGAAGTACGTCCGCTCCTCTACCGAGTGGCCGTGATCGCTGAGGAAGATGATGATCGTATCCTCGCGCAGGCCCAGTTCCTCCACCGTCCCGATCACGCGGCCGATCAGATCATCCACCGTAGAGACAAACGCCGCGTAGTACTTCCGCGGCGCGGGCAGATGTTCGTACATCGCGCGGAACCGCTCGATTCCTTGCAGCGGGTAATGCGGCATGTTGATCGCCCAGTACAGGAAAAACGGCTCATCTTGGTGGGCCCGGATGTACTTTTGGCACTCCTCGACCATCAGATCGCCGAAATACTGCCCCTCGTGCCACACCTCGCGGCCGTCCCGCCACAGGTCATGCCGATTAGGCCCCTGCCAGTAGAAGAAGTGCGAGTAGTTGTCGATGCAGCCGCCCATGTGGCCGAAGCTGCTGTCAAAACCCTGGCCGTTGGGCATCGTCTCGGGGGTATAACCCAGGTGCCACTTGCCCACGTGCCCCGTTGCATAACCGGCCTCCTTGAGTACCTCGGCGATCGTGACCTGTTCGGTGGGCATGCCGGGGTGGCCCTTCTGCGAGGAGGTGTTGCCCGGCAGTTGTGCCCGCTGGGGGCAGCGCCCCGTCATCAGCGCCGCGCGGCTCGGCGAACACACCGGCGCGCCCACGTAAAACTGCGTGAACCGCAGTCCCTGCCGCGCCAGCCGATCCAGGTTGGGCGTATGCAGGTCCTTCGCCCCGTAGCAATTCAGGTCTATTGACCCTTGGTCATCCGTATAGATCAGGATCACGTTCGGCCGCCGACGGGTCTGGGCCTGTGTCCTCTGCACCAAAGACCATGCCGTCGGGGCCAATGCCACACCACTTAGAATCCGCAAGAAACTCCGCCGTGATAAACCCGCCTGGCGCATCAACGGTCTCCCTTCCAATCCGGATTCGGCCGGGGCATCTTGGCATCGACGCTCCTGCGCCACGCGTGCAGCATACGACGCAGTTCGGCCGCCTTATCGGGCATCGCCTCGGCGAGGTTGTTCCGCTCGCTGAGGTCCTCCTTGAGGTGATACAACTCGACGTGATCGTCCTCGTAGAACTCGATCAGCTTCCAGTCGCCGCACCGCACGGCCCCGCCGGGACTGCCCCCTTGATTGCCGTAGTGGGGGTAATGCCAGTAGATCGCCTCACGCCCCAGCGTCTTGGCCCGTCCGGTCAAGAGCCCCACCATGCTTCGCCCATCCTCGTGCTGCTGCGGCCGTGGCGATAACCCCGCCATCTGAAGAATCGTCGGATAAAAATCCGTGCTGATCACGGGCTCATTGCACGTAGTGCCCGCTCGTGCGACACCGGGCCACCGCACCATCATGGGTTCGCGAATGCCGCCCTCATACAGCCAGCCTTTTCCGGCCCGCAACGGAACGTTCGACGTGGGGTGGCCCTCTGAGGTGCTCAGGCCGCCGTTGTCGGACATGAAGAACACAATCGTCTCCTCGGCCAGGCCCAGCCGATCCAGCGCATCGAGCACCTTGCCGACCGCCTGGTCCATCGCCTCGATCATCCCGGCGTACACCGCATGCTCCTGGACCAGTCGCACCTGACGCTCGCCCTCCTGTCCCCACTCGGCCTCCAGGCCAAGCCGGGCCTTCTTGGCCTGGTACTTCAC
>DSDH01000108.1 GCA_011055475.1 Phycisphaerales bacterium
CCCGCGAAGTTGCTGCCGCCGCCGGCACACCCAATGATCACGTCGGGCAGCCCTTCGCCGACGCTCTTGAGCTGGGCCTTGGCCTCCAGGCCGATGATCGTCTGGTGCAGCAGGACGTGGTTCAGCACGCTGCCCAACGAGTAGCGCGTCTTGCCCTTCGGGTCGGTGACGGCCTGTTCGATGGCCTCGGAGATCGCAATGCCCAGGCTGCCCGGGGTGTCGGGCATCTTCTTGAGAATCGCCCGACCCGCGTTCGTCTCCGAGCTGGGGCTGGCCACGCAATTGGCCCCCCAGACCTGCATCATCAGCTTGCGGAACGGTTTCTGGTCGAAGCTGATCCGAACCATGAACACCTTGCACTCCAGGCCGACCAGCTTGCACGCGAACGCCAGCGCCGAGCCCCATTGGCCGGCGCCGGTCTCTGTCGTCAGACGCTCGATGCCGAACTGTTTATTGTACCACGCCTGGGCCACGGCCGTGTTCGGCTTGTGGCTGCCCGGCGGCGAGGTGCTCTCATCCTTGTAGTAAATCCGGGCCGGGGTATCGAGATACCGCTCGAGATAGACCGCCCGCCGCAGCGGCGCGGGCCGCCAGCGGTACAGGATATCCAGGATGTCCTCCGGAATATCGATCCACCGCTCCGTGCTCACCTCCTGCTCGATCAGGTTCATGGGAAACACCGGGGCCAGCATCTCGGGGCTGATGGGCTTGCCGTCCGGACCCAGCGGGGGCAAGGCCGGCGTCGGCAGATCGGCTGCGATGTTGTACCACTGCCGCGGAATGTCCTTCTCGTGCAACAGTATCTTTCGATCCATGCCTGTCATCTCCTATTCGTGGTCTTCTTGCTCGAGCATCTTAACGCTGACGGACTCAGGGTCCTTGAGAATCTTCGCCCCTCGGGTGATCTTGCACAGGCTCACGTGCAACTCGGCCGCAATCTTCCGCTGGGTGACGCCCTCCCGCAGCATCTGCATCAGCTTCCACCGCAGGGCCAGGTCACGGCGCTCCGACCGCGTGAGAATCTCGTCGAGGAAGCGCCGCATCTGCTCCGGGTCCTGAATCTTGCAAAAAACAGCAACCAGGCCGTCAATGTCGCCCACGTATACTCCTGAAAACGGTTGTTTCTATGAATCGTATTAGTGTATCCCTCGGCCGGGACCAGTGCAAACCCTTATCGGAGAAAAACATGCGGCACTTTCACCCCCGCCGGACAAAGGACGCCAGCCCCAAAGAGGACCGTTCGAGTCAGCGGGGACAGGAAAACCGAGAATCTTTTCGAGCTCCGATAAGACGCGACCGGATGCGCCGTCCTGCCCTGGATTTGCGGCCATTCGCCGCCGCCCGTTGAACCGGCGGGTTGCGTTCGAGCCGCGGTTTCGCTATAATTAGTGAAGCTTCATGGGGGTGGCTTGGAGGGTGAGTCGCTTGTCTTTCTGCAGGATCGATCCGCGTGGTGCCGCACGGTATTCGTGCACCCGTCGGTCTCCTTGCATGGTGAGGGTGTTAACAATGGCCAAGAAGAAACCCATGGCCGCCATCCGCCGTACCGGCGGGGTCGTCTACGTGGAAATCCAGCGCGACGACGTCGTCAGCGATGATGACGTGCGGGCCGTCCAGGAGTGCCTGGCCGGACGGCTGAATGAGCAAGGTGTCTCCGCGATCGTGTTGGATTTCGCCACGGTGCAACGGGTCTCGAGCACGGCCATCGCATTTCTGGTCAAGCTTCAGGCCCGGTTCCACAAAATGCGTCTGCGGTACATGTTCTCTGGCCTGTCGCGCGACAAGCTCGTGGACGCCGCCAACGACCGTTTCGCCTACGAGGTGTTCAAGGTGCTCGACGTGGATCGCCTGCTCGCCGTGGGCGCCGAACAAATCGACCGAACCGCCGAACACGAAGGCCCCTCCAGCCGCAAGGCCGTCGCCTGCTGACCCTGCCGAAAGACCGGCCGGGGCACCGCCGGAAGTCACCGCTTGCGGATCAGGTGGTCCGGGTCGTATGGGACCCGCCCCGGATGTGCCTCCAGGTCGCGGATGAACCGTTGGCCGTCTTGCCAGTACCCCGCCGTCGGCACGACCCCTTCGCAGTGCCGCATGAAGTACCGGTTGATCGCCTCCACCAGCACCTCGCGCAGGGCCTTGCCCGTCATCGAAGCCAGGGCGACGGGCAGGAACCGAAAGTCCGCCTTGACCGCGAAGTGTAGCCGCATGGATCGGCCCGTCCCGGTCAATTCGTAGCTGCTGCCCAGCGGGTGCTCCTTGAGAATCCGCAGCTCCAGACGGGGAAACATGCACGCCAGGACCTTGCGGTAATTGACCCGTCCGCCCTGCCGATCGGCGATGACCTGCAACGTCTCGCCCGCCGACAGCGCGTCAAAGGCCTGCTGGATCAGCGTGCACACCTCCGTGAACAGGACCGAGGCCTTGTTGCGGACGACCTCCACGCGGTGATTGAAGGACGCCACGTCCAGGACCCGACACCACGTGCCCATGTATCGCATGTCGTGCGCCGCCAGACCGCGACGCAGCACCTTGGCCGCCAGGGAGATATCCTCCGGATCGCCGAAAAGCGGATACCGGTCCAGGTCCGCATAC
>DSDH01000432.1 GCA_011055475.1 Phycisphaerales bacterium
CGGAAGGGCGGATGGTACATAATCTCCGTGACGCGCAGATATTCGGCGACGGGCCCGACGCCGAAGGTGGCCTCCTCAAGGGCGCTCCATTGGCCGTCAAAGGCCCGGGCCTTGATGTGGGTGCTCTTGTCGAGCGTGAAGGGGCCGGTGTACTCAATCGCGCGGCCCGAGACATCGCCCTGGCTGACCGGAATGGCCAGCAGCTCGACGCCGAGCAGGGCATCCGCATCGTCTGCGGCGACGTTGAGCAGGTGGACGGCGAGGACGTTGTCGGTCGGTCGCAGGAGCGTGACGGCGTCGGTGGCGTCGAACTCGACCGCCTGGCGAACCAGGGTGTCCGCACGGGAGGCGTCAGCCGTGCTGTCCCAGTCGGGGGAGCCGGGACCGGCGAAGTTGGCCGAGGCCACCTGACGGCCGTTGATGTACGCGACGAACCCATCGTCGTAGCGGACCTTGAGCGTCAGACCGGCGTACTCGGCGTTGCCGATGTCGAAGGGGATGCGCACGAGACAGGTGGCATTGTGACCCTGCATAGCCGCGGTGAGGTCCGTGTCGATCAGATCGGAGAAGTCCCCGTCGGGATCGCCGGGGGTCTCATAGCCGAGGCGTCCGGCGGCGTCGGACCAGTCGACATCGTCGAAGCTGGAGCTGGTCCACTCGCTGGCGGCGGGCGAGAGGTATTGGCCGGGGATGACCTGTTGGCCGATGCCGGGACCCTGCCAGGCCACGGCCAGATTGTCCCCGCCGCCCTGCTCCTTCATCAGGGCCTCGATATAGTAGCGTTGGCCGGCCACGAGGTGAATGGGCTCCGACCTTTGCTCGGCATACTTGGTCCATTCGCGACTGCTGGTCCATCCCGGCACGTGGGCGATGCGTCGCGCGTTGCCGCTCATGGCGTCCTCGCTGAGCCAGAGTTCGCCGCCATCGTCGGAGGCGACCCAGAAGGTGTAATCGCCGGTGGTCGGCGGATGGAGGTAGCCGCGAACGCGTGTGCCGTATTCCTCGGCCCAGTCGGTGGGGGCCTCAAAGGAGGTCAGCTCATCGGTGAAGGTCGGGTTGTCCGGATAGGCGGGCGAGCCGGTCAGATCGGCGACGGACGCACCGGGGATACCGGTCCAAACCTCGCGCAGGATCGTGCCCGGAACGGTCTGGCCGGTTACGGGACCGCTGGGGACGAGGTACTTCTTGGCGGCGCTTTCGGCGACCAGAAGCACCGGTTCGGCCGGCGAGGATTGGCCCGCCGGAACCCGCGGGTCGGTTCCGTCGAGGGTGTAGTAAACGGTGCCCGCGGGGGCATCGAGAACAATCTGATCGGCGTTGCTGATAGGCCCGCCGCGTTGGGCCTGGCCGTTGACCAGGAATCGCGGCGCCGCGACGTTGGGATAGAGGCCGACGGCCTTGAGCTGGTCCAGCACGATGGCCGACCGCTGTGGGAAATACGTGTTCAGCAGGTAGTCCCGCTCATTACGCCAGTGATCGATGGTGAAACCCGGGTTTTCGACGACGTCACCCCAACGCGCGCACTCGGCGATCATGGCGCGTTCCACCAAGGCGGCCAACGCCGCGTAGGTCTGCGCGGGGGCATTATGTTCAGGCGTATCGGGATCGACGTAGAGGGGACCGTCGTTGAAGAAGGCCTTGTGGGCCTGGTCGCCGAAGCGCAGGCAGAACTCGTCGTTGCCGCGGAGATAGGTGTAGGGCTTGTTGAGCCAGTTGCTGGTCGTCGTGTCGTTAACGCTGTTGTCGTACACGCCGGAGTGCATGTTCAACACCCACTCGGCATCCCAGGTGTAGGCCTTCCATCCGGTGCTGTCGGGTCCGCGCAAGCGGCCGGCGTACCAGTTGTGGCTGGCCCAGTCGTTGTTGCCGCCGTAGAAATTGGCCAGCAGAAAGCTGATGTAGTGATCGACGTCGAGGTAATCCTCAAAAAGCGGATTATCCGTGCCGTTGGGGTTGTTGCCCTGGATCTTCTGGTAGCCGGCGACGGTGGTCAGATCCGCGTTGGCCATCGTCATGAGGGTGTTCCACGCGGCGGTCTGGCTGTCGTTGACGGGGTTGCCGGCGTTGATGCCGTCCCACTGGTCCTTGTCGGCCCCGAAGTACGTCGCGGAAAACGCCGTGTCGGGCCGCTCGCAGGGGTTGTACAGGCCCCAGTACAGCCCGTTGACGTACAGGTGGACGAAATTGCCCAGGGCCGTGCGATGCCCCAGGGCCACTTGCAGCCGGCGGATGTACTCATCCCGGATGTATTGAGACGCGGCGCCGCCCCAGACGTAGGCATCGTTGAAGTTGCTGCGCAGAATGATCGTGTCGAACTGGTCCGCCGCCTCATCGCCGAAGATCGGATAGTCCAGCTTGGTCGGACCGTAGGGCCGCTTGAACAGCAGGCGGAACGAGTGTTTTTTGAATTGTTCATACCGGCCGACACCGCCGTAGATGCGCACGGCGCAGTTCACTTGGAACGCCGTGGAGCCGTCGGACAGGATCAGCTCGATGGAACCGGGCCGTTCCCAGACCGTGCCGCTGTTGCGCGGATTCGAGTAGATGCCCGACGGCCCGAACAGGTCGTCCCGGTCCATCACCAGGGAC
>DSDH01000132.1 GCA_011055475.1 Phycisphaerales bacterium
CATTTGATTCCGATACCGACCTTCTCCGAGAAGCCGGTCCGTGTAAGAAACAAGGCGTTGCCGGGCGGCCGGCAGAGTGGTCTCGCCCTGGAGCAGCCACCGGCCTTGAAGGCGCCGAAGTTGGGCCTCAAGCAGGGTGACGCTCGGATCCGGGGCCATCTCTTCAATAAGTCGCTGTTTATAATGCTGAAAGTCCCGGACGATAGTCCGGGTGGATGAGCAGGAGACCGCCAGCAACAGGCAACCCGGCATTACGACCCACAATGCTTTTGAATGCGCCATCCGGTCACGTCCGCTCATCTGCCCTCGTGTCTTGTGCCCTCGTTATGCGAGGGTTTTCCGTTCCTGCCCTCGGCTTGAGCCAGGCGAAGCGTCGCGGATCCTCGCTCAAGCCACGTCACCACAAACGCCGCCGGGACCCTATGCCCGAACGCGCCGGGCGGCCGACAGGAATTATAGTCCAACCGCCATGGATCTACAACATATCGCACCTCATCGATTGGAGTGAAGGCGGTATTGAGCGGGGGACGGAAGCGGCCTGCCCACTGCAGGGAGAGGAACTGATAGGGATAGCTGCTGCGCAGATGGAACACCACGCGACGCGTGGACTGCGTGACTTGGACCGCGACTCTGAGCAGCTTCACCCGCAGGGTCTTGGCCTGCACCTTGGGGAAATCGGCGCCGGCCAGGTGTCGCCCGTGTGCGCAGGTCCGGCGACATGGGGTGCTTGACGGCTGTTACCCGCCACGGTACTGTCTGTGGCGGGACAGGGAAAACGGCGGGTGAATCAACCCAAGGCCTCGCGGCCATGGGGGACACATCACGCGGCATGACAAGAAGGGGACGAACATGGCAATGGGCCACACGGTGACCTCTCGTACTCATGACAGGCGTCTGTTGCCGTTCGCCTTCCAGGTCACGGTATCGGCGCTGGCGTGTCTGCTGACAGGATGCGCGAGCTTGCGTGTGACCGACCCCGCACGGACCGCGACCGAACAGTTCTTGTTGTCTGAGGCGGCCAAGAAGGCCGTCCAGCCACTGTCTTTTGAGGCGCTGCACGCCCGTCGCGTCTACGTCGATTCGACGTACTTCACGTCCGTTGACAAGGATTTCGTGCTGGGTGAGTTGCGGGCCCAACTGCTCATGGCCGGCGTGCTGTTGGCCGCCCAGCGCGAGGACGCCGAGATCATTCTGGAAGTCCGCAGTGCCGCTGTGGGCATCGACCGCTACGAGAGTCTCCTGGGCATCCCCGCACTGGGGGGATCGACGGCCGCGGTCGCCGGCGGACCCATCGGGCCCTCCGTGGTCACACCGGAAGTCGCCTTGACAAAAACCATCCGACAGATCGGCTACGCCAGCATGGCCTACGTGGCCTATTGGAGCGACACGGGCCAGGTCATGGCCAGTTCGAATCTCTCCGTCGGCCAGGCCTACCGCGAGGATTGGTGGCTCCTGGGCATGGGGCCCAGCACTCTCGGCACCATCCCAACGGTGGACCACAAGCGAGACGACATCGACAACGGAATGTGAGGGTGGCGTGGTTGCCGCACGAGAAAATGGGAAGATAGCCCTGCGCCCCGGGCACCGCGCACTTCGGGTCGCGGCGTGGCTGGTCGTCATCGTGCTGCTGGTCGTAGCCGTTGTCCAGGTGGTGCTCTGGACTGATCTGCCACGGCAACAGATCCTGGCCGCATGCACCCGCCGACTCGGTGCGGACACGTCGGCCGAAGGCTTCCGTACCACATGGGGCGGCGCCACCATCCTGGAGGGGGTTACGCTGACCTTGCCACTTGCCGAGCGACCGCTGCTGACGATTGACGAGGTGACCATCCTGCACCGTTCGCTGCCGGGCCTTTTGATCACGTGCAGGCCGGCCATCCAGTCGGTGACGGTCCGCGGCGTCACGCTGGAGTTGCACAAAGACCGCCGGGGGCGATGGAACCTCGCCCAGCTTCTGGCCGGCCTACCCGCCAGAGCCGATGACCAGACGGGGCCGCCGTTCGTGCCTCCTGCCCTCCACGTGGAGGGGGTGACCGTGGTGATCGTCGGCGATGATGGGCGGCGCGAAACGGTCGGCCCGCTGCACATCGAGGGCCGATCCGCCGGGGCGCTTACATGGACCTTCGAAGCAGGCGTCCCGGATACGCTGAACATGAATGGCCGGATCGGCTGCGTGGCCAACTGGCCCCATGAGGTGCACTTCGACGTCAGGGGTCTTGATCCGGTCTGCACGCTGCTGGCGGAATCATTGCCTCCGGGCATCGCGATTCGCGGTGCCTGGACGGGCCAATGCAGGAACGGGGCCGTCACCGGTCTGCTCGAGCTGGGTGCCTTGGAGGGCGGGCCGCATTATCTCACCGGCGAGGCGACCATCGAGATCACCGAGGGCCAGATTCTCGTCGCTCCAGAACGACTCCGGTGGGCCACGCATACGGACGCCGGACCCCTCATCGAGCTGGCCGGCGGGTATGCGAAGGCCACTTCCAAGGGTTTTGCCGTCAGCGATGTCACGCTCACGGCCGGCAAATACACAGCCGAGATCACCGCCTTCGGAACTTGGGCCGACAGCCATGGTGCGTGGG
>DSDH01000360.1 GCA_011055475.1 Phycisphaerales bacterium
GGACGCCCCGACCCATCAAGCGCCGGGTGGCATGCCCACGCTCGCGTGGGCATGTCCTGGCGATACGGGGCGCTCGTCGTCCCATGGCCACACAAGTGTGGCCATGCCACCCACATTGGGGGTGGCAGCCACTGAGCGCAGCGAAGTGGATGGGGCTCTGCAAGGGTGCCGACACGGGCCATCCACTTCACCCTTCGGGTTCAGTGGCTGCCACCCGACACAGGCCGCACGACCACGGACAGGATGAACAGCCCGCAAGGGCAGGACAGGCCACAGAGAATCACAGAGACCACAAAGCACAGACGGCTCACCCGGTTGCCTCTGTGCCCTCTGTGGCTAACCCCATGGTCCGCGCGGCACGGCCCACCCGACGCTTTTGCAGGCCCGCCCTTGGCCGTCATCCCGACCGGAGGGCCGAAGGCCCGCAGTGGAGGGATCGATTCGAACAGCCCTTCCACAAGCCACCCGGCTACGTTGGGCGGCCAGGTGGGCTTGCCGAGGCGTCTCAGCCTACCTGGGCGACGAGGACGACGTAGTTCTTGCCGTAGGCCTTGGCGCACTTCGGGCAGGTCGTGTAGTAGAAATACAGCTTCTGCAACGGCTTGCCCCGCGACTCCAGGAACTGCTTCATCTGCCCGACCCACTGCCGGATGTTCTTGTACGGGCCCTCGAAGACCTTGGTCAGGAACGTTCCGGACAGGCGGGTCATCGTGGCATCGGGCACGTCCCTGGCGACCTCGATGTAGATGTCCGAACGCCAGGGCGAGACGCAATCCGACAGCAGCAGCGGCGCCGGGGGGTGCGCGCGGGCACGGTCGATCTTCTCCATGTTCCGCACCATGACCCGGCCGAAGCCCAAGGGCATGTAGAACACGCAGGGCACGTGGTCCCGGATGAACAGTCGGTCTTGCCAGGTGTGTTCCTTCTCATCCCAGGGCTCGGGGTCGAACCGCGGGCAGCACCCGGTTTCCGACTCGTAGGGCGTCTCCATAAGGGAACCTCCTTTCCACACAGTGGTGATGGACCGATCAGAACGGCGATCCGAGCATACCATCCGCCCATCCGCCGGCAAGAGGCAAGCGAGAATTTTCCTCGATCAGGCCTGCTCCCTCCGGATGAGAACACGCCCACGGCCGCCCGGGAGGGTTCTGGGCGACAGAAGCGTGGCCGGATGAGCGACGTTGCCCTCGGGCCCGCGGCAATATAGAATAGGGGGTGAGCGTCTGGGTAAAGCAGCGCGTGACGGCCACGCTCCCGATGATCGCAAACCTGTAATCCGGAGGTACGTTATGAGTCACAAGGCATCCAAGCTGACGCGACGGTCGTTTCTGGGGGCGATGGGCGGGGGTGTGGCCGCCTTTACGGTGGTGCCCCGCCACGTGTTGGGCGGGGGCGCGCAGGCCGCGCCGAGCGACAAGTTGAACATCGCGCATATCGGCGTCGGCGGTCGTGGCGGCGAGCAGTTGGGCCGCTGCCGCAGTGAGAATTACGTCGCCCTGTGTGACGTCGACCTGCGGCGGGCCGGTGACGCCTTCAAGCGGTACCCCGCGGCGCGCCAGTTCCGCGACTTCCGCAAGATGTTCGACGAGATGGAGGACCAGATCGACGCGGTCTGCGTCTCGACGCCCGATCATACCCACGCCGTCGCCGTGATGGCCGCCCTCAAGCGGGGCAAGCACGTCTACTGCGAAAAGCCGCTGGCCCATTCCATCGGGGAGATTCGTCGACTCATGAAGGCGGCCCGCGAGCACAAGGTCGTCACGCAACTGGGCAACCAGGGCCACTCGTTCGACACGATCCGCACGTTCTGCGAGTGGATCTGGGACGGCGCGATCGGCGAGGTGACGATGATTCACGCCGGCTGCACGGCCGAGCATTGCAAGATGAATCAGTACGACGCCCTCAAGAAAGAGGAGAGCGTGCCGCAGGGTCTGGATTGGGACCTGTGGCTCGGGCCCACCCCGCAGCGCGAGTATCACTCGGTCTTTCTGCCCGGGAGCTGGCGGGGCTGGAGCCCGTTCGGGTCGGGCACCATCGGCGACTGGATCTGCCACGTGGTGGACCCGGTGTTCTGGGCGCTGGACCTGGGCGCGCCGATCAGCGTACAGGCCAGCGCCGATGGCTGGGACCCCAAGCGGGACGCGATCACGTTCCCCTGCGGCTCGACGATCCGATTCGAGTTCCCGGCCAAGGGCGACCGCGGCCCGGTAACGCTGCAGTGGTATTCCGGCCAGCATCGGATTCCGCGGCCCAAGATGCTTGAGGAGGGCCGACGGCATTCGGAGACGGGCGCGGTCGTGTACGGCACCCAGGGGGCGATCATGTATGGCTCACACGGCGCCGGCGGCGTGCGGATGATCCCCGAGCCGGCGATGCGGGCCTACAAGCAGCCCGAAAAGACGCTGCCGCGGGGCCTGGACCATCATCGGGACTGGCTCGATGCGATCAAGAACGGCCGACAGGCCGGGTCCAACTTCGACTATGGCGGCCCGCTCACCGAGCTGGCGCAACTGGGGATCATCGCCCAGCGGATGCTCAATACGCGGCTGGAGTGGGACGCGGAAAAGATGCGGTTCACCAAC
>DSDH01000461.1 GCA_011055475.1 Phycisphaerales bacterium
AAAAACCACCTGGATGATATGAAGGATGTCTATACGCGGGCGTTAGTGGTCAACGCCCTTGCGACGGTTGACCCGAGGGACAACACCACGCTGGACACGCTGCGAACGCTGCATGAGATGCGCATCGAGGAAGGCGATATCGTCTACTGGAAAGGCGAGTCCGAAACGCCGACCGGGGGAACGGGCAAGACCGCGGACATCGAGGTCACGTCGCTGGCGATTCAGGCGTTTATCCGCTGCGGGCGGGAGCTGGGCACGGTCGGCAAGGCCGTCACCTTCCTGGTCAAGAACAAGGACGCCTACGGCACCTGGCAGTCCACCCAGGCCACCATCCAGGCCCTGCGGGCGATGCTCATGGCCGAACGCGGCGCCACGGCCGCAACCCGTGCGGCCATTGACGTAATCTTCAACAATGAGAAGGTTCACACCCTGAAGATCGACGAGGATAACAGCGATGTGCTGCAATTGATCGATCTCAAGGAACGAACGCGAAAGGGGAACAACACCATCACGCTGAACTTCAAGGGGGAGGGGTCCCTGTTGTATCAGGTGGTCGGCCGCTACTTCCTGCCGCATGCGGACGCCGGGCGACCTCGACAGGAGCCGATGACGATCACGCTTGAGTACGACCGTACGGAACTGGCCGCCCACGACATCATCACGGCCACGGCGACCATCACGAACAACCGACGGGGCAAGGCGAAGATGGTCATTGTCGATCTGGGCCTGCCGCCGGGGTTCACCCTGCTGCCCGAAAAGCTGAACGACCTGGTCGAGAAGGGAACGATCGAGAAGTACTCCACGACCGGACGGCAGATCATCATCTACCTGCGTGAAGTCGAGCACGGAGCGCCGGTGACGGTCAGCTACCAGCTTCTGGCCAAGTACCCGCTCAAGGCCAAGACCCCCGCTTCGGCGGTCTACGAGTACTACAACCCGGAGATTCGTTCGGAGGCACAACCCGTGCAACTGGTCGTCGCGGAGTGAAGGCCGGCACCGTACCCGGCGGCTCAGACGGCTATGGCATCCTGACGAACCGGGGTCGGCTTGGGAGTAGGAGGTGAGCCCTCGGCACATCGTCATGACCGGCGGCGTGCCCGTGGTCGAGGGCCTTACGCATGGGCGGTTCGTCCAGCGCGGGGACTATGGCTCGTTGAGGACGGTTTGTACCCAGGGGTCCTTCAACAGTTCCTCTTTGTCGGTTCGGTACGGCAGGCCGCTATCGGGCAACACGACATCGGGCCGGACCCCGACCATCTCATGGAGACTACCGTCCGCATTGACATCCAGGTCCGCCTCCATGCGAAAGATCATGCCGCTTTCCGGAAGCCGAACCGTGGTGGCCATCAGATACCCCCCCATCGACCCTGCGGACGGCTGCCCGACGAGTGTAGCCAGACCCGTCCGCTTCACGGCATCGATGTAAGTATCCGTGGCCGAGCCGCATCCGCCGTCCATCAAGACGAAGAGCCGCCCGCCGAAGCGATAGCGGTCGGCGGGCCTCACTTGGCGCGTAATCCGGAAGAAAGTCCAATCGTCCGGGTCAAATCCTTCGAGCGGCTCGATCTCCTCGATCTGGGTTTCCAACGCCCAGATGGACAGACCCGCCCGCAATCGCTCAAGGTAATCGGGTTCCGTGTTCAGAAGAAACTTGCGCTTGACGCCCGTCACCTGTGTGTACGTGGCAGGCTCGTCCAGGAACGGTCGGATCAGCGTGTCGTACACGTAAAAGGTCGACCCGCCGCCGTTGCGCCGGATGTCGATGATGAGCTTTTTGTACGCCCCACCCGATGCTTCGAGAAAGCGGCGGATCTTTTTCTCATCCTTCTGACGAAGGAAATGAACCATCGCCTTGACGCGGATATAACCCACGTCCTCCGCCAGCTCCAGGCAAATGCAGTTGTCCTTCCGCCAATCCGTGAACGCCGTGGGATGGCGGCGCGGCAAGCCCTTTGAGGCGGGCACGAACAACTCTCGTTCGCTCCCGTCCGGCAGGCCGAAAACCATGTTCCACCCCTTAAAACTGCCTTCTTCAAGGACGACCAGCAGATGCCTTCCGATCCCGCCAACCGGCCCGGCCACGTCGCGCAGCCAAGTCGTCTGTTGCACGGAGGCCCGATACGCCGCACAGGTCATGCCGTTCACACGAAGAATCTGAGACCCCTTGGGAATCCTGCGGCCCCATACGGACCAGTCATTCCCGGTGAAGTACTCCTGACCTCTGCGATCGACGAAAAACGGAGGGTGCACAAAGGAGCGATCATACAACTTGGCCCAGTAGGAGGCTTTGTGGAACTGGTGCCATGGGATGTTGCTCATGCCCTTGGCCCCCGTCCACAGCGAATCGATCAGGTAGCCGGTAAGCATTTCCTCATCCAGGAGATAGCCATGTCCGGATGCGCCGATTAGGTTCGCATAGCCCCACGCGATATGGAGAAAATCCTCGTTGGTTCGCGCCGTTTCCGCGAGCTCGACGTACCGCGGGAGGAGCGCCTTGTAGCCCGGCAAGCCCTTGAGACTTTCATTGAGCTCCACGCAGGGATGATAATCGCCGGCCCACATGGCCAAGTATTCGATA
>DSDH01000533.1 GCA_011055475.1 Phycisphaerales bacterium
CACTGTTCGAGGATCTCGGCGCGTCTTTTCCGCCAATCCGCGGCCGTCTGCACGACGTGCCCATCGGCAAAGCGCAGCGGGGATGCATAGTCGCCGAAGTCGTCCGCATACGTCGACGGCGGCTGAAAGGCGCCTTCGAGCACTTCGGGGACGTCGGGCAGGCCGGTCTGTCCAGGGGGTTCGCCCAGATCGATGACGGCCACGTCCTCGCCGGCCAGTGTGATCGTGGTCGCCCCCTCGTCCCAGTGGAGCAGTCGCCCGCCAACCAGGTCTCGCGACGTACCCCTCCTGCTTTCGTCGAGCGTGATGGCCGCCTGCTGCTCTTCGGAGCCGTCGTTGAACACGGTCAGGTAGCGATCCCCGAAGCGCTCGATATGCACGTGTGGATGACTTGATCGGGCCCGCGTGATCGGCTCCCATCCGGCCTCGGCCACGCGCTTGCATAAGGGGATGTACTTTTTGAACAGCGGACGGTCCCGCTCATAGAGCGATGGCTGCGTGAAATACTGGTCCTCCGACGCGTTATGACTGAAAAACCCCGGGAACATGCCGTAGGCCAAGCAGCGTTTCATGTACTTGTCCACCAACTCGCCGGAGAAGTGCTCAAACGGTGTGTTCATCAGGAAGCAATACGGCTTGGGTCCGCACAGGGCACGGCGGTACAACAGGTCCGCGTCGGACATGGGTCGCCATGTCCGGTTCGGATTCCAATTCACCTCGGAGCCCATCACGTCCAGCCAGGGGGCGAGCCAGCAGAGCCGGATGGGTGTGGCGTTGGCCATCATGAGCTTGTTCCGCGAATGCACGTCCTCAGCGATAGCCCGCACGTATTCAAACGCGATCAGGCCGCGGAAGATGGCCGGTTGATGCTCCACGAAGGAGAAGGTCAGGGGCGTCTGAGCGGCGGCAAAGTGATCGCGCCGGAAGTCCAGCTCATCCGTCACGTAACCCTCGCTCGAGTCGATGTACTCCCCGTCCAGGTCACCCCGGCGCTGTGGGCCATACCATCGCTCGTGGATCGCGGGGCCCCACTTGTTCTTGAAGTCCGTGACCTCGCCGTGGATGTCGGGCATGGAGTTGATGCTCCAGACCGCCCCGTTACACCAGGGCGTATCGAGCAGCCGCGCGACGAAGTCGCCCTTTTCATCGTGGAATCCGCTGGTCAAGAGCGCCTGGGCCCGGGCGTCCCCTTTCTGCGCCGCCAGACGCTGCGCTTCGGCCAGAGCGGCAGCCACCGTCCGGGGCATCTCCGGCGGCATCGACATCCACCAGGTCATCGGCTCGGTATAACGGAACGTCAGCACATCGTGCTCATCGTCCCAGCCAACCTCGTTGGTCCCTTCTTTGAAGCGAAAGCCGAAATCCCGCCAGTCGGGGACCTCACTGATCTTGGCGAACGGCATCCACAGCCCCTGATCGGAGATCCGACGGACGAAATGCTCCGGGAAGAGTCCGTGGTACTCCCGCAGAGCGGCGCGGAATCCCCACCGAGGGTCGAACGCGAACCGACAGAACCGCAGGGTGGCAACGGGTTTCTCGGGTGTCAGGCCGAGGTCATACGCCAGGAACAACTCCTCCGTGTCCGCGTTGTAGCCGATGCGGAAGAAGGCCGGGAAGGCCATATCGATCCCCAGACCCATTCCCTGGTCTTTGGCGGCAACCGCACCGAACGGATATCGGGATAATCGGCCATTGGACCCAACGCGAAAGGAGCTGGTGTTGAGGTATTCACGCCCCGGCTCGGCGGCCCGACGGCTTCGCGGATCGTGTAACCAGACGCAGCCGTCGCGAGGCACGGGCAGGGCATACACCAGGGTGATCGCCCGATCCCTGCCGGTGACATCCCGAACCGTTACATCCATGAACGCCGTTTCCGCGGCCACCTGAGTCTTGCAGTTCAGCTTGATTCCCAAGGCTTCCGTGCGGATCGAGACGAACCCCCCGCCCGCCGCGACGTCGCGCACTTGAAATCCCTCCCGGGATGGACGGACGTGGGAAATGGCGACTCCGTCAAATCGCGCCGCATTCGCCGGGGCTTCAAGCACGCGCAGTTCCGGCTCCCGAAACCAGGCCTTCCCCGAGTGACGCCGGAGGAGCATGTGGAAGGCCACGCTGCGAACCGGCTTTTCCGGGAAGACGAGAACGGCAGCCTTCTCCCAATCGTGGGATCCCGTGCTGAACGCGTCCACCTGCCCCCACAGGGGCGTGCCGTCGGCGTATATCAGGTCCAGGTAGAGCGAGTAATCGCTGTCGCGGCCGCCCCCGACGTCCTCGGCCTTGCTCCAGGCCGTGGCCAGGATCAGTTCGGGGTGCGATTGATTCAGGATGACGGTCTGCGAGCAGCCGCGCTGGACATCGCCGTCACGGCCATTGTCGCAGATGAACACGTCCCCTGCTTGCTCGTAGCCTCGCTCCCATGGCCGCCACGCATCGGGTTTGAGAAGATTGGGGCCCGCGTGATCCGCCGCAAGTACGCTTTTGACCACCGTTCCGTCGGCCGGTGTGGAAGCTGAGTCTTGCGCCGTGGCCGCCGGGCACAGCCCCCAACAAGCCGCTGCCAGGCACACGATCAGAG
>DSDH01000137.1 GCA_011055475.1 Phycisphaerales bacterium
CAAGGCCCCCCATGCCAAGACCCGTACCCATTTGCCCATAACCCATGCCCTGCAAAGGGTTGGCCGGGGGCATCGTCAGCATCCTTGTGTCGTAGGCTCGCGTTGCGTATTCGCGGTTCAGACCGGATGCGGGCGTGGCGACCGTAATCACGCCGTCTCGAATGTAGCACCCGATCCGTCCCGGACCGCCACCCGCCGATAATAACACCAGTCTCAGGGCCTGGCGCATCGGCACCATCCCCGTTCCGGCCAGTCCGATGGGTGTATTCCGGTCCACCAGGGCGTTCTCCCGCAGGTCCCGCCAGAGAATCACCAGAGGCAGCGGCGGGTTGGTACGGCTTTGCAGCATGTCGAGCGCCTCGCCCAACGTGGTCTCAGGCGTCCAGGCCGAGAGGTCCAGTCTGGTATCCAGTAACTCCGACAGCGATGCCGTGGCGGCCTTTGCCTGCGGTTCCGATAATATCGGCTGCCTCAGCACTACGGATCGCGCCATAGCCGTCGGTGGACCTTCCTTCGACTGGTCGGCAGGCACGGACGATACCGGCTCGGCCCGTTCCGCGTAGGGCCCCGCCGCCAGTTGCGAGGCCAGGTCCTTGCCGTCTATCTCAACGTCGGCCACGAGGCGGAAATAACTGCGTTGCTCCACGTTCAACAGCCGAATCCGCTTGGCCTCCTTCAGCCTTCGTCCCAGGTCCTGGGCCGCCTGGAAACTGTCGACGCCTTGCCGGGCTTCGATGCCGCGGATGCGGACGTACGCCCGCACCGCGCCGACCTCGGGCCAGTCCGTCACACGCACCAGGAAATCGGTGGCGCTGCTGCCCCGGATGACCTCGGCTACCTCGCTGGGCCCGGTCCCGGCCGCGCAGACGGCAAGCGCCCATCCTGTCATCAGAAGAGCCATTATCGCGTGTCGCATCGTCGGCTCCTTGTCATAACCGAGACCGATCCACCCCCAAGGGTTCTCTCCCCATCGGTCCTATTATCCCACTACGACGGTTCTCCTGCAAAACCTTTTTCCGCACCGCCGGTTACATTTTCTACGCCGAAAGGCCCTGCTGGGTTGTGGGACCGAGGTTGGGCAGTGTAGCCAAGCGCTTGGCGCCACGAGGTTTACGAACAGGCCGACTCCGTTGCGAGGATACGACAGCATCGTTGACCGCCACGGGCGGGACGGGTACAATCCCGCCGGTGGATCATGGAGCGACAAGGGCCGGGCGGCGTTCCATGTGTCATGTGGCTGACGGTTATATGGGAATGGGGATACAATGAAGGGAATCATTCTGGCCGGGGGCAGCGGTACGCGGCTGTACCCCATTACCAAAGTCGTCAGCAAGCAGCTTCTGCACGTGTACGACAAGCCGATGGTCTATTATCCGCTCACCACCCTAATGCTGGCCGGCATCCGGGAGGTCCTGCTGATCACCACGCCCCACGACCTGGACCTATACCGGCAATTGCTGGAGGACGGCTCCCAGTGGGGGCTGTCGATCTCATACGCGCAGCAGGAACGCCCGGCGGGCCTGGCCCAGGCCTTGCTGATCGGCGAATCGTTCACCGACGGCGAACCTGTGTGCTTGATTCTCGGTGACAACATTTTTTATGGGCATCAATTATCCGAGTTATTGCAGCGGGCCGCGGGGCTTTCATCGGGGGCGGTGATTTTCGCGTACCGCGTGAGAGAACCAAAACGCTACGGGGTAATCGAGTTCAATCCCGACGGGCAGGTCTTGTCCATCGAGGAGAAACCGGCCCAGCCGAAATCGCATTACGCGGCAGTGGGACTGTACTTCTACGATGGCCAGGCCGCGGCGATGGCGCGGCAGGTGCGGCCCTCGGCCCGCGGCGAGTTGGAGATCACGGACCTCAACCGGCTGTATCTGGAACGGGGCCAGTTGCGGGCCCGGATGATCGGCCGGGGGGTAGCCTGGCTGGATACGGGCACGCCCGAGTCCCTATTGCAGGCGGCGATGTTCGTGCAGACCGTGCAACAGCGTCAGGGCTGGATGATCGCCTGTCCGGAGGAGATCGCGTTTCGACAGGGCTGGATCGACGCCGACCAGGTGCTTCGCCTGGCCGAGACCCTGCGGAGCACCCAGTATGCTCACTATCTGACCCAGGTGGTCGAGGAGGTCAGACCTTGAGCCGGGGCCGTGCGTGGATGGCTGAGCACAGACGCCAGCCGGTTGAGGGGTCGCTCAGATGAGTCGACCGATCGTCATTCTGGGGGCGCGAGGGATGCTGGGCACGGAGGTGGTCTCGCAGCTTCGCGCGGTGGGCCGGCGTCATGTCGCCTACGATCTGCCGGAGTGGGACATCACGCGGGCCGATGATCTGGCCGCGGCCGTGCCTCACGGCGGCGTGGTCGTCAACTGTGCGGCCTACACCAATGTGGACGGCGCCGAGCGTGAGTCTGACCTGGCGCACGAGGTCAATGGCCGGGCTGTGGGTCGGCTGGGCGATTTGGCCCGCGAGCGAGACGCCGCCGTGATCCACATCAGCACCGATTTCGTCTTCGATGGCCGGCTGGATCGGCCTTATGTCGAGACGGATGTGCCGAATCCGCTG
>DSDH01000373.1 GCA_011055475.1 Phycisphaerales bacterium
CCTCCTCTTTCCCCCCGGATGTCGAGCTGGCCACGGGCCGGGGAGAAATCCCTATCGACGCACTCGCTCCGAATCCCTACCAGCCGCGGACTACCTGGGACGCCAGGGAGCTCGAGGACCTGGCGGCGTCCATCCGATCGAACGGCGTCATTCAGCCCATTCTTGTACGCCGTGTGGAAGATCGCTTTGAGATCATCGCCGGGGAGAGACGCCTCCGAGCGGCCAAACAGGCGGGGCTCGAAGCGGTCCCCGTCATCATCCGGCACGCCACCGATGAAGAGATGCTGGAGCTTGCCCTGGTGGAGAATATTCACCGCACGGACCTCAATCCCATCGAGCGGGCCTCGGCCTACCGTCGGTACATCGAGACGTTCAACCTCACACACGCCGAGGCCGCCGAGCGTCTGGGCGAGGATCGAACCGTTGTCAGCAACTACCTTCGCCTGCTCGATCTGCCTGGGGAGGTGAAGGACATGTTGGTCGATGGGCGCCTCTCCATGGGGCACGGAAGGGCACTACTGGGTCTTCCAACGGATGAACTGCGACGAAAGTTAGCTAATCGTGCAATGACGGGGCGTCTTAGCGTCCGCGAAGTCGAGAGGCTGGTACGCCGGGCCATGGACGGGGAGAGGCCGGAGAAGCCTCTGCCGAAGAAGGAACCATTTATAGAGGACCTTGAACGAAGAATGGAAGAGATTCTTGGCACGCGGGTGCAGATCCAGGCCCGCAAACGCGGTCAGCGAGGCCGGATCATCATCGACTTCTACTCGCTCGACGATTTCGACCGCCTGGCCCGGCGGATGGGCCTTGATGAGGTCGAGCGTGTCTGAGGGAGGTTGCTCCAGCCCGAGAGCGCCAGTCACATGTCGTACATGCAGAAGGGGTGAATCATGCGAACACGTATCATTCTGGCCCTGGTGGTCGTCATGGCGGCGATCGGTTTGGCGGATGTAACGGTACCCGATGCGGAGAACGTTCTCAAAACACTGGACCGGGGCCATCCGAGGCTGTTTCTCAAGGACGCGGACCTGGCGGCGCTGAAGGAGCGAGCCAAGACCGATCCCGTTTTGCAGAAGTGCGTCAACGACGTGATCCGGCAGGCCGACCGGTACGTGGGGCGGGACCCCGTGGAGTACCGTCTGATCGGGCCCAGGCTGTTGCAGGTCAGCCGGGATTGTCTCAACCGCGTGCTGGCCTGCTCACTGGCGTATCGCTGGACGGGCGAGGAGAAGTACGCCAGGACGGCCCTGGCGAACATGGAGGCCGCCTGCGCCTTCAAGGACTGGCATCCCTCGCACTATCTGGACACGGCGGAGATGACCAACGCCGTCGGGATTGGCTACGACTGGCTATACGCGACCATGGACGAGACCACGCGGCAGCGGATTCGCGAGGGGATCATCCGGCACGGGCTCGAAGAGGGGCTCAAGTGCTATGGCGGGGTCAATGATCGCAAGCACTGGTTTGTCGGCAGCGCGTTCAACTGGAACGAAGTGTGCAACGGCGGAATGATCGTGGGGGCCCTGGCGGTGGCCGAGACCGACCGAAAGTATGCCCGGCAGATCATCCCGGGCGCGGTGGAGTCGCTGCCGCGGGCGCTGAAGACGTACGCGCCCGACGGGGCCTGGGGCGAAGGGCCGGGGTATTGGCATTACGCCACTCAGTACACCGCCTACGGCATCGCGGCCCTGCGGACAGCACTGGGAACGGACTTCGGGCTGTTGGATGTCGAGGGGCTCTCGAAGGCGGGCCTGGCGCCGATCTACCTGACGGGCCCGACGGGGATGATCCTGTCGTACGCGGACTGCGGCGGCAAGAGCCGGCGTCGACCGATGCCGTGCATGTTCTGGCTGGCCCGCGTGTACGACGATCCTGTCATCGCCGATGCCGAGCACGCGGTTCTCGCGAAGGGCTCAGCCGGTCCCGAGCACGTGATCTGGTACGTGCCGCCGGTCAAGAGCCCCTTGCCGGCCCGGCCATTGGATAAGCTGTTCCGAGGCGACGTGGAGGTCCTCACGTTCCGCAGCGCCTGGGAGGACCCGGAGGCGCTGTTCGTCGGCGTCAAGGCCGGGTACAACCAGGTCAATCACGGGCACCTGGACTTGGGGAACTTCGAGTTGGACGCATTGGGTGTGCGGTGGGCGCTGGACCTGGGCTCGGATGACTACAACCTGCCGGGCTACTGGTCGGGCGGTAAAGGGGGCAAACGCTGGTCGTACTACCGATTGAATTCGGAAAGCCATAACGTGCCGCTGCTCGCGGGTCGCAGTCAGGACCCGCTGGCCAAGTCCGCGTTCACGAAGATACGCACGGGCGGGGAGGCACCGTTTGTGATCGTCGATCTGAGCCAGGCTTATCGGCCGGAGGCCGCGAGCACACATCGTGGCGTAGCGATGGTCGCGAATCGCAAGGCAGTCCTGATACAGGATGAGTTCGAGATCGCCGAGTCCTGTCCGCTGGTGTGGGGGATGACGACCGAGGCCGAAATCAGCATTGAAAGCGATGGTTCAGCCCGGCTGCGGCAGCAGGGCAAGGAGCTTGTCGCACGGCTGCTGGCGCCTGA
>DSDH01000375.1 GCA_011055475.1 Phycisphaerales bacterium
AATCTCGCACCCGGCCAGCGACAGCATGGTCGCCCCGAAATCGACGCTCGACACCAGCGCCTTGTTCACCGTGCCGGGTCCCACTCCGGCCGGGTCGCCCGGCGACGCCCACGCGCGGAACCTCGCCGGAACGCGGATGATCAACGGAATATGCAGGCCCGAATCGTAGAGCCATCGCTTGGCCCGCGGCAGGCCCCGGCCATGATCGCCCCAGAACCACACGATGGTATCCTCTGTCAGGCCGTCGGCCTCCAGGTCCGCCAGGATCTCCCCGATGCGTTCGTCGGTCTCGGTCAGATTGTCATGGTAGCACGCCCAGTCGTTCCGCACCACGAGCGTGTCGGGGTAGTAGGGCGGCAGGACCGCCTTGGCCGGGTCGTGGACTTTCGCCTTGCGGCCCTTCGGCGTGCGAATCTGGCTTTCGTGCGTCCGCGTCAGGTTGATCACCGCGAAGAACGGCACACCCGGCGGGCGGTTGCGCCAGTGCGCCCGGTTACTGCATTCGTCCCAGGCCGTATCCGGCGGATCGAACTGATAGTCGGTCTTGACATTGTTCGTGCAGTAATACCCCGATCGCCGCAAATACTCTGGGAAACACCGGATCGGCCCCGGCGGCACCCCCTTGCACCGCATCGGATTCGTCCCGGCGGCCGAGGCATAGTAGCTCATGATGATCCCCGACCGCACGGGGGCGCAGACGCCGTGCGTCGTAAAGGCCCGGTCGAAGCGGGTGCCCTGCGAGGCCAGCCGGTCGATATTGGGCGTGGTCGCATACGCATCACCGTAGCACCCCAGGTCCGGGCTGATATCCTCCAGGCTGATCCACAAGAAATTCGGCCGCGGCGCGTCTGCGGCCCGGTGTGCCCCACGAATCGCCAAAGGCCCCGCGGCCAAGCCGCTTGCCGCCAGACCCACGCCCTTGAGAAACGCTCGTCGGTTCATGTCAGTCTCCGTCTCTCGATAACTCAGCTCCGTCTTCAGCGGCGCCGCGGAAGCCTGTCGTTGCCTGCCTCCTTATGTGTCGGGCAGGCCCGCGCGATACCCCTGGTCAATCAGGGCGCTCAACCGCGCGACGATGGAGGCGTTGGCCGGGTCCTCGGCGATGTTCACATTCTCACCGGGGTCTTCGAAGTGATCGTACAGCATCCGCGCGTAGCGCCGGCTGTCTTTGTCCAGCCACTGGGTGTATCGGTACCGATCCGTCCGGACTGAATCCCCTGCGAAATACCGGCTGAACGCCGCGGTCTTCCATGGCCGATTCGGATCGCGCAGCAGCGGCACAAAGCTCAGGCCCTCCGCGTGTTCGGGCACGGGCAGACCGCACAATTCGCATAGCGAGGGATAGATATCCACGAACTCGGTCAGGGCTCTGCTTTCGACGCCGCCCTTGACGCCGGGCGCACGAATCATCAAAGGCGACCGCAGCGAGGTCTCGAAGTTGCAGTGCTTGCACCACAACCCATGCTCGCCGAGGTTCCACCCGTGGTCGCCCCACACGATCACGACCGTATTGTCCGCCAGCCCCAGCCGGTCCAGCTCGTGCAACACGCGGCCGATCTGCACATCGGTATAGCTCACACAGGCGTAGTACCCGTGCACCATCGTCCGGGCCATATCCTCCGAAAGCGGCCCCTTTTGCGGGATGCCGTGGTACTGCCGCAACTCGCCCCAGTTGTGCAACGCCGCGGGCGGGGCCCCCCTGGGCGAAAACGGATTGTCGGCCAGATCGATCTCGTCGCGCGGGTAAAGGTCCCAATACCGCTTGGGCGCGTTGAACGGCAGGTGCGGCTTCAAGAAGCCCACCGCGAGGAAAAACGGTGACTGGCCGTCCCTGAGCTGGCGCAATTCGCTGATGGCCTGGTTGGCGATCTGTCCGTCGAGATACGCATCGTCCGGGACATCCGCCGACTCGAACGCCGGCCCCCGCCCTTCTCGTTGCACCGCAATCGCCTGGTTCTCCGGCCTCAGGTAATCCCGCCCTTTCCCCCGCGATTTGGCCCGCCACGCAGGCCGCGACCAACTGCCCGCGCCATCGGTCTGGTGGTGATAGATTTTTCCCAGCGACAGGGTGGTATACCCGTGATCGCGAAAATGATGCGGCAGCGACAGGTTGCCGGGCAGGTCCTTGTCCGCCCAGGTGTCAAACCCGACGAATCGGTCGCGGCGGGGCCGCACCCCCGTCAGCAGGCTCGCCCGCGAGGCCCCGCAGACCGGCACCTGGCAATAACATCGACTGAAGACCACCCCCTCCTCGGCCAACCGATCCAGGTTCGGACTGTGGACCTTGGGCCGCCCGAAACACCCCAACTCCGGTCTCAGGTCGTCCACCGCGATGAACAGAACGTTCGGTCGACCTCGGGATGATGGGTTGGCCGCAGACCGAGAAAAAAACCCCACCGACAGGGACGTCGCCGCCGCTCCGGACGCCCGCAGGAAATTCCGTCGCGACAGCCGACCACCCATGACCGCTCCTCATTCAACCCTGCACCATCCCCCACGCGGACTCCTGCGCATCGACACGCTCCCGCCGCGAGTCATCCTCACGCACACGCCCCACGCCGC
>DSDH01000064.1 GCA_011055475.1 Phycisphaerales bacterium
GCATAGAACAGGGCCGCCGCCACGGGCTCATTGACGATCCCGATCACGTTCAGCCCCGCCAGCGTTCCGGCGTCCATCGTCGCCTTGCGCCGCACCTCGTCGAAATGCGCCGGCACCGAGATCGCGACGTCCTCGATCGCCTCGGTCTCCATGGAGCAATCCTGCTTGAGCTTCTTGAGGATCAGGCTGCTGATCTCCTCCGGCGTCCAGGCCTTGCCGTCGACGACCTTCTTGTATTCCCGGTCGCCCATGTGCCGCTTGATCCACCGCACGCAGCGATCCGGATTGAGCTGTCGGGAGTTGATCGCCTCGATGCCGACGCGAATGACGTTGTTGTCTTCCTCGTCGAAATAGACGGCCGACGGGGTGATCCTCTCGCCCTCGGCGTTCGGCACAATCTCCGGCTTGCCGATCCGGTTCAGAATCGCCAGCGCCGAAAACGTCGTGCCCAAGTCGATACCTGCAATCGTACTCATGGTTCCTGTCCTGCCTTGGTCAAGGTGTGATCAACCGTACAGTTTGACCTGCGCGCAGCGCACCACCCGCACGTCGTCGTCCGAGACCACGTACCGGTACCCCGGGCGAACGATCTCGGCGATCTTGCCCTTGAGCTTGGGGTCCGACGTTCGCAGACGCGTCCGCACGGCCTCGACTGATTTCTCTTTGCCCTTGTAGTCGCTTTCCAATTCCGGCTCAAACTGCTCGACGCCGCTGCTTTCCAGGGCGAATACCAGCTCGTCGCGCACGTCCGCCAGCACGCTCACGTCCTGCCGCTGCTCGGCAAGCTTGGCGATGCGGCCGTCGAGATTGTCCACGCAGCGAATCACCCGCATGCAGAAACGCTTGATGATGTTCCAGTCGTAGCCTTCCTGCAGTTGTCGGACCCGGTCCTGCTGCTGGGCGGCAAACTGCCGGATGGCGCTCATCTCATGGGTCAGCTCGGTCAGGCTGTCGCGAACGCCGACCGGGTCGGTGCTCATGAGAGTCGCGACGTTCGTGAACTGGCCGCTCGGCTGGAATTGCCCGGCCAGCGTCGCCGCCGTCACCGGCCCCGCCGGCTCGCCACCCGCAGGGACGGCCCGGGCGTTGGACGCCGCCGGGCGCGCCGGGGCGGGATGGGGCGAGGGCGCCCTCTTCTTTTTGGCTTCAACCGGCCCCGCCGGGGACGGCTCCTTCAAACGGGCCGCCTCGAAATAGCCCACCTGCCCCGAATCGGCGTCGGACCCACGCCGGGGCCTGAGCACGCCATGTTCCCGTGCCGCACGATCCACAAACAACTCCGGCGCCCCCCTGCCCGCGTTCGATGCCGAAACCGATCCCGGCGCGGCGGATGCTGCCGTCGGGCGTTTCGAGTCCTTCGGTTCCCCCGATGCGCCGCCGAAACGTCGGATCAGCCATCGGGACGTCAGCCCCAACAGCCCGATCGCGCCCGCCGCCAGACAGATCGTCGCGCCGATGGTCACGTTGTCCCGGAAGGCCAGCTTCTGCCGATAGTCGGCCACCTGCCGCCGCCAGTCGGACCCATAGAGCACGTCGGCCAGGGGATGCGGCTCCTTGATCCCACGGGCCAGGTCGACCAGGTCGGCCTTGAGACGCGCCGGCTGCTCCTTGGCCAGTTGCTCGGTGGTCGTCTGGCCTCCGTAGCGTCCCTGCCCCCAGGGGTTCTCCTCTCGGACCTCCGCCGGCAGCTTCGACCATTCGTCATAGGCCGCCAGGTATTCGTCACGGGCCCCGCTGAAACGCTCCTGGTAGGGCGCCAGCCGAAGCTGATCGGCGTAACGCTCCGCACCGACGTAGCCCAGACCCGCGGCGCCGATCCCCACCAGCAGCACCGCCCAGATGAGCCAGAGTTTGTTCATGTGTTCTTTCGCTCGCAGTATGGCCGTTGGCGAAGCACACGCGGTCCGTTAAACCATAAGTAACGCCTGTGTATCGGTCAAAAGGGGCAGGGGTCTGATCACAGCGATGGAAATTCATAGTACCGTGCGCAGGAGGAGCGCCCTGCCTGAAAACAGAATCAGGTCCGCCGATCGGGCGCCGCCTGGGAGACCATAGGAATGGAATTATCGGAAGGCCCCCGGCGCGACCGCTACGGACGGCACGCCCCGGCTCGCCGGCACCGCTTATCGGACGAAGCGGCACGTCAGCCGCGCCATCGGACCCGCTGTCCTACAGCAGGCGCGCCGCTTCGGCATCCACGATCCAGGTGATGCGATCCAGAATGGGCCACAACACATGAACCGGATAACGGATCTCATCCGGCTCGCTGTAGAGCACGTCGCGCAGAATGGAGGCCTTTTCCGCCCCGGCCACGAGGATCATCACCTGCCGGGCCGCTCGAAGCACGGGACCGGTCAGCGTGATCCGATTGTAGTCCCCGTCCATCAGATACACCGCACTGACCAGGTCCGCGTTGTCGATCAGGGCATAGGTGTTCGGGTACAACGACCCCACGTGCCCATCGGGGCACATACCCAGGACCATCAGATCGAACTCCGGCACCTGACCGGCTCCCAGCTCGAAGACCGACCGCAAGGTCTGCTCATACGC
>DSDH01000557.1 GCA_011055475.1 Phycisphaerales bacterium
CCCCAAGAGCGCCGTTGTCCGGGCCTGCAAACCGGTCTGGCAGGATGGCTGTGGTCTGTCTTCCGAGCCCTGCGGCAACGTATCGTACCGGTGCGCGGCGGGTTGTGGTTCGGCGGGCCTGCTGCTATAATCCCGTGGCAAGTGTGGAATGATGTGTTTTTTGGCAGGTACCATGACGAAACTGGATGAACACCGGCTAGATAATGGACTGGTGATTCTAGGCGAGCGGATGGACCACGTGCAGTCGGTGGCGTTCACGTTTCGCCTGGCCTGTGGTGAGGCGGCGCTTCCCGCGGGGTGCTGTGGGGCGGGTTCGGTGATCGCGGACTGGATCTTCCGGGGCGCCGGCGATCGGGACAGCCGCGCGCTGGTGTCGGCGATGGATGACTTGGGCCTGCACCGCAGCAGCAGCGTAACGGCCGAGCATTTGTCCATTGGGGCGGCGCTGGAGGCGAGCAATCTGCCGGTGGCGCTGGATCTGTACGCCGACGTGATTTTGCGGCCTCGGCTCCAGGCCGATCAGTTCACCCCGGCGCGGGAACTGGCGGTCCAGGAGGTGTTGGGCCTCGATGATGATCCGCGGCAGAAGGTAGGCGTCCTGGTGACCGAGCAATTCTACCCCGATCCGTGGGGTCGGCCCGCAATGGGGCGGCTGGAGGAGTTGCAGGCCCTGACGCCTGAACAAACGCGGGACATCGTGCAGGCGCGGTTCAATATCGCCGAGACGGTCTTCGCCATGGCGGGTCGCTATGATTTCGACGCGGTCTGTCGGCTGCTGGAGGAGCGTTTCGGCACCGTGGCCGCGGGCGACCCCTCCGTCCCGTCTGCCGGAGGCCGGGGACCGGCGTATCGGCACGCCCCCTACGATGGGGCGCAGGTACATCTGGGCCTGATGACGCCGATCTGCCCGCCAGGCAGCGAGGACTACTACGAGGCGGCGGCGGCGGTGGCGGTCCTGGCGGGGAGCATGAGCAGCCGCCTGTTCACGGAGGTCCGTGAGAAGCGCGGCCTGTGCTATGCGGTGGGGGCGCGGTATCACGCCATGAAAGGCCGCGCCGGCGTGCGAGGCTACGCGGGGACGACGCCGGCCAAGGCGCAGGAGACGCTGGACGTCATTCTGGCCGAGTTTGCCCGGCTGCGCGAGGGCGTCAGCGAGGACGAGGTGGCCCGAGCGAAGGTGGGGCTCAAGAGCAGTCTGATTATGCAGAGTGAATCGACCGGGGCGCGAGCCGGGGGCATCGCCGGCGATTACCATCTGCTGGGGCGGGTGCGGAGCCTGGAGGAGATCAAGAAGGCGTTGGAACGGGTGACGGCGGCGCGGGTGAACGCGTTTTTGGAGCGGCAGCCGTTTGGAGATTTCGTGGTCGCCACGATCGGACCCGAGCCGGTGCGATGGGCCGGGGTGGGCGAGGGCCATTGAGCGGATGGGGATGGACTTCAAACAAGCACAACTGGACAACGGGCTGACGATCGTCGGCGAGGTGAACCCGGCGGCCCAATCGGTCGCGGTGGGTTTTTTCGTGCGGACCGGGGCGCGGGATGAAACGCCGGCGATCAGCGGCGTCTCGCATTTTTTGGAGCACATGCTGTTCAAGGGCACCGAGCGGCTCAGTGCGCTGGAGGTGAACGAGGCCTTCGACCGGACGGGCGCCAAGTTCAACGCCTTCACGGGCGAGGAGAGCACCGTGTATTACGCGGCGGTGTTGCCCGAGCACCTGGCCGAGGTGACGGACCTGTGGGCGCAGTTGATGCGGCCGGCGTTGCGGGACGACGATTTCGACATGGAGAAGAACGTGATCCTGGAGGAGATCGCCATGTATCGCGATCTGCCCCAGTTTGACGTGATGGATCGGTGCCGGGCGATGCACTTCGGCGGGCACCCGTGCGGTCACAGCGTCTTGGGGACCGAGGAAAGCATCGGGGCCCTGACGGCCGAGCAGATGCGGCAGTACTTCCACCGTCGATACGCCCCCAACAACCTGGTGCTGGCCTGCTGTGGGCGGTTTGATTTCGACGCCCTGGTGGAGCAGACCGCGGCGCGGTGCGGCGCGTGGGGGATGAGCGAGGCGGGGCGCGAACTGAGCTTCTACGAGGGCACGCGACGGAAGGAATCGCAGGCGCGGGGCAACCTGTCGCGGGCGCACGTGTGCCTGATCAGCCCTGCGCCGTCGGTTCAGGATGAGCGGCGCTTCGCCGCGTCGCTGCTCGGCGTGGTGGCCGGGGATGAGACGGGCTCGCGTCTGTTCTGGGCGCTGGTGGACACCGCCCGGGCCGAGACAGCCGGCATGCAGTACGAAGGCATGGACGGCGTGGGCGCCTTCTACACGTACATTCGCGCCGGGGCCCACGATCTCGATGGTGTTCTGGACACGGTGGACGGGGTGCTGGGCGAACTGGCCCGAGAGGGAGTCCAGGAAAAGGAGCTGGAGGCGGCGAAAAACAAGGTGCTCAGCGCCCTGGCGATCAAGAGCGAGACCCCGATGGGGCGGCTCGTGGACTTGGGTTTGAACTGGCAGTATCTTCAAACGTATCGAAGCGTGGCTGAGGA
>DSDH01000554.1 GCA_011055475.1 Phycisphaerales bacterium
AACGTCGGCGCAAAGTCGACGTTCATAACCAGGTCGTCATTGACCGCGCCGGCCGCAATCTCCTTAGGGTACCGCACCAGCAGCGGCATCTTCAGGGATTCCTCCAGGATCAGCCGCTTGTCATACAATCCGTGTTGCCCCAGCAGGTATCCCTGGTCCGACGTGTAGACGACAACGGTGTCGTCCGAGAGCCCCAGGTCATCCAGCGCGGCCAACACACGGCCCACGTTCTCGTCAATCGCGGCCACACATCGCAGGTACTTCTTCACCAGGTGCTGGTAGGCCGCGGCCACGCGGCTGCGATGGTCGGACGCCGCCGCCATCACGGTCCGTGAATCGCCCTTGAACCGATCATAGTACGAGTGGGCGGCATCCAACTGAGTCCGCAATTGACTTTTCAGCAAGGGACTCGTCGTCTGCACGTCCTCATACAGCGTCGGAGGTTCCGGGATCGTGACGTTTTCAAACAGATCCGCGTGCCGGGGTGCATACTCGAAAGGAATGTGCGGCGACTTCAGATGCAGGCACAGACAGAAAGGGCGGTCCTGCCGCCGCTTGTTCAGCCAGTCCAGCGCCAGATCGGTGTATACATCCGTCGCATACCCCGTCTTCTTCACCATGCCATGGGGCGTCCGCAGGGCCGGATCGAAGTAGGTTCCCTGCTCTTCGGCGATCCAGTACTCGGCAAAACCCTTGGGCCGATCCGCCAAGTGCCATTTGCCCACCACGGCTGTATCATAACCGGCCTGCTGGAGGGCCACGCTGAACCACGGAGAACCCCGGCTGATCTCCTGGCTGTTGCGGTGAACGCCGTGTACATGGGTGTACTGGCCCGTCAGAATGCTCGCCCGCGACGGCGAGCAGATGGAATTGTTGCAGCAGCAGTTTGTGAAACGCATTCCCTCCCGGGCAAGCCGATCGATATGAGGCGTCCGGGCGTAATCCTTCAGGTGAGACCCGTAGGCACTGACGGCCTCCAGGGCATGATCGTCGGCCATGATGAAGACAAGGTTCGGCCGTGGAGTCGAGCTTGCAAGGGGGCGCTCCAGACCCCCATGGCCGAAGGACACCGCGAGCAGGGTCCCCGCACCCGCTCTTCTCAAAAACTGCCGGCGATTCATATTCTATCCTTCAATCCGGTGGTATTCGTGGGTGTCGGCGCATCGACTCGATTCACGGCACGGCCGCCGCCCTTATCGAACGTCTTGGGCGAGGAGCGTATGTGGACCGTCACGCCTTTGGGATCGTTCGGAAATCTAAGCCGCACGGTCTGAGTTGTGTCATCCCGGACGGTGTCCACGGCCACGGGTTGGCCGTCGGAATCGGTGGCCACGATGTCGGGTGTCTCGATATCCGCCAGGTAGACCCGCGCCACGGCCGGTGTTCCAGCCGGGCCGCGGAGTTCGAAGGTGAGTGTCCCATCATGAACCTTACGCCCTGTGAGCCGATGCGTGAAGTGGAGCAGTGCGGGCCGGCCTTTCTGCATAAGGTCGGAAACGTCGCGGTACAGGCCGCTGTGGCCGGGTGCGAGGTGGGCGGTTTTCACGAGGGGCAGCGACGGGTCGAAGACATCCACAAATGTGCCCGCAAGGTCCAGCCGCCGGCTGGTGGCGTGGGCAATGACAAAGTCGCCGCGCTGCATACAGAATGAGCCCGGGGTTTGGCAGGCGATCCCGGTGGCTTGTTTTATTCCTTCACGGCCGTCGCGCAGGTAATCCGTTCGCGAGAGGCCTCGTTTGCCGATTTGCCGGGGTGAAACGGAAAGCCTCAGGATGGCTCCGCTGCCTAGCGGCACCCAGCCGGAGGCATCGGAGGAAAGGCCCAGAACACTCAGCAGGTGTGCCGTAGGCGACTCGAACCCGTCGCCGCGCCACCAGAATCGCTCGCACCGATCAAGCTCATCGGCTTCGTGCTCCAGGACGATCAGGCTTCCCCCGGCGCGGACCCAACGGGCCAGGGCCACGTTCCAGTCGGCTTCAAGCGGCTTGAAATCCTCGTATGACAGGATGATGACTTTGAAGCGGGCCAGGTACGCGGGGTCGGCCACGCGCTCCATGACGAACGACGAGACGGGCAGCCCTTCATGGACCAGGGGCAAGAGCATGCCGTACATCCCTTGCAGCCAGGGCCCCTGATGGCGCTGCCACATGAGCGTGTCGGCGACGGCAACACCGATCCCCTCGGCGTGGGACTGCGGGGCGAGCGTACTGGAGAACATACTCTGCAGCCAGTCGCCGCCTTTGGATACCTCTTGTAGGACCTGGGTGACGGACAGGATCGTGATGCGGTAGTCCTCCGGTGCGGGGGTGCCGCCGCCGGTCTGGTGGCCTGGCAGGAAGATACGATCGGGCCAGGGCATGATTTCGTAGGAGTCCACGTCCTCCATGAGGAGCATCGCCGCGACGCAGTGCTTGTACCACTCGGTGAACTCGGCCCAGGTATGGTTCGGGTTGTCCTCCACGGGGTCGACCAACAGCCAGAGCTTGCGGTCGGTCTCGACCGTGAGCTGCGTGAAGTAGTCGTACAGCACGTAGGCCGACGCGAAGAA
>DSDH01000465.1 GCA_011055475.1 Phycisphaerales bacterium
CAGACCGACCTGGTGGAGAACCGCCTGGTGGGGATGAAGTCGCGGGGTGTGTACGAGACGCCGGGCGGCACCATTCTGGTCACGGCGCACCGGGCGTTGGAGAGCCTGACGCTGGATCGCGATACGCAGCACTACAAGCAGCAGGTCGCCTTGAAGTACGCCGAGATGGTCTACTACGGACAGTGGTTTTGCCCGCTGCGCGAGGCGCTGAATGCCTTCGCGGAGGCCACGCAGCAGCCCGTGACGGGGACGGTGCGGCTCAAGCTCTACAAAGGGCAGTGTATCCTGGCGGGGGTGCGCAGCCCCTACAGTCTGTATCGACCGGACCTGGCGAGCTTCAAGATGGGCGCGGAATACGACCCGACCGATGCGCGCGGGTTCATTCGGCTGTTCGGCCTGCCGATGAAGGTTGCGGGCCTGGTGCGGCGTCAGGCCCCGCAGGATCGAAAGACGGTCCGCAAGCGTTGACGGCGGGAGACAGCGGCGTGACCCTTGAATGGATTTGGGCGATCCTGGTGTTTCTGTTCGGGTGCTGCATCGGCAGTTTCCTGAACGTCGTGATCTACCGGTTGCCCCGCGACAAGTCGCTCGTGCGGCCACCGTCGAGCTGCCCGGCGTGTGGCCGGGCGATCCGCTTCTATGACAACGTTCCTCTGTTGAGCTGGCTGATCCTTCGCGGTCGATGTCGGTTCTGCGGCGCCCGGATTTCGGTGCGTTACTTTGTAATCGAGCTGGCGACGGGGCTGTTGTGGCTGGGTCTGTACATCGTGCTTTTCGTGTACCCGGTGCGGGCCCTCGGCCTTGAGGGGACGGGGCCCTTGGAGCGTTTCCTGGGCGGGGGGTGGCTGCTGTGGCTGGCTCACGGAGTGCTCCTGACGGGATTGCTGGCGGCCAGTGCGATTGACCTGGAGCTTTGGATCATCCCCCTGTCGCTGTGTTGGACGATTACGCTGGCGGGGGTGCTCTCGGCGACGGGGGCCGGTTGGGTGATTGATATGACCGTGGTGCGCGGTCACCGGCTGTTTCCCACCACCTCGGCGGCGTTTGGCGCGGCGACCGCCGGCGGGCTGTTGGGATTGGCGGTGGCGATCATACTCTTGGAGACCGGTCGCATCCCGCGCAGTTACGATGACGCGGAGGCAGAGCCGCTGGAGGTCGATGAAGGCGACACCAACCGGCTGTACAGTGGCGAGGAGGACACGGCCTACGACCACCGGCGCGAGAGCCTCAAGGAAATCTGCTTCCTGCTGCCCGTCATCCTGGGGGCCGTCGCCGGGGGGCTGATGTATCATCGGTGGGACGCCTTTGCCCGCGTCTGGATCGGGTTTTCCCAAATGCCGGCCGTAGCGGGGTTTCTGGGCAGCGCAGGCGGCTATCTGGTCGGTTGCGGGGTGGTCTGGGGAACGCGGATTCTGGGCACGCTGGCCTTCGGCAAGGAGGCGATGGGCCTGGGCGATGTGCACCTGATGGGGGCGGCGGGGGCCTTCTTGGGCCCGCTGATGATCGTGGTCGCATTTTTCGCGGCCCCGTTCTTCGGGCTGGCCTGGGCGGCGGTCCAGATGATCAGCCGAAAAACCCGCCAGATTCCCTATGGCCCGTTCTTGTCACTGGGTATCCTGACGGTTATGATACTGCACGACCGGCTGTGGGTCTATTTGTCCAGCCTTTACATTGGCTGATTAGGGATGAGCGTTGTCTGACAAGTGGGAGGTCGATCATGGAGCGAGCACGTCTTCTTCTGGCCGTCTCGGTATCACTCGTTTTTCTGGCCGGCTGTACAAACTGGCAAAAGATGTACAAGGACCTCCAGGTCGAGCATGACAACCTGCGCGGGCGGTACGAAAACTGCGTCTCGTCGCTGGAGGGCGCCGCGGCCGAGAAGAGCCAACTCAGTCAGGAACTGGCGAGCCTCCGGCAGCGCATGCAGCAGGGCCAGACGGCGTCCGAGGCGGGGGGCTTCGGGCCAGGGATGGATGTGAAGTGGGACGAAGCGGCTCAGACGCTGACCGTGACGCTGCCCAACACGATCCTGTTCGCGCCGGGCCAGGCCACGCTGCGACAGGCGACCATCGCCGAACTGGACCACGTCCTGTCGGTTCTCAAGCAACGCTATGCCGGGCGGCGGATCGACGTCGTCGGCCACACCGACAGCGATCCGATCAAGAAAACGGCCGAACTGTGGAAGGACAATTGGGAGCTCTCGGCTGAGCGGGCCTTGACGGTCTTGCGATACATGGTCCAGCGGGGCATTCCGCCGTCCACGATTCGGGCGGTGGGCTGCGGCGAGAGTCGGCCCGTGGCGCCCAACAGCACGGCCAGTGGCAAGGCCCGCAACCGGCGCGTGGAGATCGTCGTGCACATGCGCTAAAGGCGCGTGACCCCTTCTATTCAGAATGCCACGACCCCGGTTCGAGCCGGGGTCGTTTTTTTGCGCAGCGGCTCATGCGGTCAATCGGGGTCCATTCGAATCTCGCGAGCCGAGCAATGGCCGCGAACGGTGGCCCGGCCGTCCGGCTCGATGCGAATCGTGACCGCG
>DSDH01000238.1 GCA_011055475.1 Phycisphaerales bacterium
AACGTGCACAAGAGGTCGCCCTATGGATCAATCGCGGTACGTCGGGGGCTGGACAAGGCGTTTGGCCCGGGTCTTGAGGATGCCCCATGACGCCTGGCAACGGGGCAAGGCGGCGTGGATCCGACACCACATCCGCGTCAACCCGCAGGCCGTGTTCATCCTGGGTAACCAGAAAAGCGGCACCACGGCCATCGCCGCCCTGCTGGCCAAGGCCACCGGCAAGTCGATCACCCTGGACATCTTTTACAACCTGCCGGCCCGGATTGAAATGGCCCTGCTGACCGGCGAGTTGCCGCTGAGCCGGTTTGTCGCCGAGAATCCCCAGTATTTCGCCACTGATCTGGTCAAAGAACCGGGCCTGACCTTTGTCTATGAACCGCTCAGCACCCATTTCCCGCAGGCCCGCAGCGTGCTGTGCCTCCGCGACCCGCGCGACAACATCCGCAGCATGCTCAACCGGGTCAATCTGCCGGGTCGGCTGGACCGGTTGACCCCGGAACATTGGCAGGCGGTACCCAACCTGCTCTGGAAGCACATCCTCGAAGGGCGGCTGTTCGGTTGCGACGGCGTGAACTACATCGACACCCTGGCGCGCCGCTGGAACCGGGCGCTGGCGGTGTACGAGAGGCACCATGATCGCGTCATCCTGGCCCGGTACGAGGATTTCGTCGTCGACAAGACGGGGTTCATCGCCTCGCTGGCCCGGCGGCTCGGCATGGAGAGTCGGCACGACATCTCCGCTCACGTGGATGTGCAGTACCAGCCCCGTGGAGACCACACAGTGACGTGGGAGGAGTTTTTCGGCCCGGCAAACTTGCAGATCATCGAGCGGACCTGTGCGGAGGGCATGCGGGCCCACGGCTATGCGCCGGTTACGGAGTGAGGGACAGCAACGGACCTTGTCGGTCATACCCGGGGCTACTCGATGTAGCCCAGATCGCGCAGCCGCTGCTCAATGTCCTGTACATCGGCCGGAGAATACGTCGCCGTATCGGAAGACTCCGTCGGGACAGCCGGTGCTTCAGGTCTCGCCGTCTGCACGGTCAATGGCTGGGTGAACAGACCTTGGAGGACCCGGCCATCCATGTCCTCCGGCACGGGCAAACCGAGCCAGGCGAGGACCGTCGGCGCCACGTCCCACAGTCGGGCGTCCTCCACGCGTCCACAACGTACCCCCGGCCCGGCGGCGATAAGTACGCCTTCGGGATGGTGCATCCCCGCGTGGAAATCCCGTCCGAATCGGACGGCGGCGAACAAACCGCGCACGCCATCCTCGTAATTGCCGGTGAAGGAATAGCCCTCGGCCGGACGCAAGATCCAATCCGGCAGATCCGCAAGTCGCGGGCCGCTGTAGATTGCCTCACGCGGGCAGATCTCCTGAACGACGGGCCGGCCCGTTCGCGAATCAACCAGGCCCATCAGATCCTTGCGGATTTGCTCCTGGGTGGCCTGTCGGGCCGCCGGATCGTCTTCCAGGAAGAACAGGTAGCCGTCGCAACCGCGGCCGAACGAAAAGACGCGGCTGTGATCGAAATCCATGCGGAAGGTCGGCCGTCGGCGGAAGCGATCCAGCCTGCGGCCCACCGCGGTGCGTTCGAAAAACCGTCGCGCGACGGACCCATCAAGCCGGCGCAGCCGGCGGCGCAACCACGGCAGCGGACGAGCCCCCGCCCGGATCGAGAGGTAGCCCTTCTGCACGAGCCACTTCCCCAGGCGCACCCGCTGATGATGCGTCTGGAACCCATGATCCGAGACCACCAGCGTCAGCACGGGGTCGGCCCGGCCTTGCACAAAGGCCTGGCACACGCGCCGCAGCCGCTCATCCAGGAACCCGTAAAACGCGGCACACAACAACTCGTGTGTCTCGGGGTCGTATCGCTCATGGTCGGGGCAGAGCATGGGCCAGAACGCATGTTGAAGAACGTCCGTGGCCTGAAAGTGCACCATGGCCACGTCGGCCTGCTCCCGCTGAAAGACGAACGCCGCGGCGCGGGCGCGGCTGTCGACAATCTCTTGCAGGCGTGTGACAAACGGATGGATGCGTCGGGCCGAACCCGTTCGCGCCGTGTTCCGAAGGTTGAAGATGTGATAGTCCGGCACATGCTCCAGCAGCGCCTCGCGCAGATCGGGAGGATAGATGAAGCGGCTGTTCAGATTGGGCGTTAGCAAACCCGTGATCAGCACGCCCGAAACGGGCCGGGCCGGATACGTCATCGGCACGTTGATGACGGCGATGCGTTTGCCCGCCTGCCCCAGGCAATCCCACAGGGTCACACCGAGCGACTCGGAGCTCACGTAATCCGAGGTGCGGGTCTTGCGGTTCCAGCGTTCGAAATCATACACCCCCGTCTTGCCGGGGTTTTTGCCGGTCTGAAAACTGCTCCACGCCGCCGGCGTCTTCGGGGGCGTTGTGGAGGTCAACACGCCGGAGCAGCCGGCGTCGACGAGCGAAGCCAGGTAAGGCATGTGCCCCTGTCGCACGGCCGGCTCCAGCACGCGCCAGCTTGCTCCATCCAGGCC
>DSDH01000049.1 GCA_011055475.1 Phycisphaerales bacterium
CTCTGGGCGGGGATGTGCAGGTAGGGGCAGACCTTTTCAATCCCGCCCATGGTGTGCAGGATGGCGTCGTCAAAGCCACAGGGATGACTGGTGACGAAGCGAATCCAGCGGATGCCGTCAACGCGGCCGACCGCGTCGAGCAGCTCCGCCAGACCTCGCACGCGCCCGTTGGATTCGTCGCGATAGGCGTTGACCGTCTGGCCCAGCAGCGTCACCTGTCGCACGCCGGCCTGGCTCAGCTGACGGATCTGCTCCACGATGGTCTCGACCGGCCGCGAGACCTCCGGCCCGCGCACGTAGGGCACGATACAGTAGGTGCAGAAGCGGTTGCAGCCGCGCATCGCCCGCACGAAGGCTTGGCCCGGCAGGTGCGCCTCGGCGGTGTCGAAGGTGCTTTCGAAGGCATCCAGCCGACGGGAGGCCCCTTCGCCGATCCCCCGTCGGATAACGGGGCTGATCGCCAGGGCCTTGCGGCGGTTTTGCAGGAGTTCCTGAATCAGTTGAGGCAGGTCGGCCAGTTGGCCGGGGCCGGCGACGAAATCGACGGCGGGGTGGTCCAGCAACTCGCCGCCTATCCGTTGGGCCATACAGCCGATGACGCCTACGATGAGTTCGGGGCGGGAGGCCTTGAGATGCTGCAAGTGGCCCAGGTTCGAGAGCACGCGGTCCTCGGCGTGTTGGCGGACCGAGCACGTATTGATGAGCACCACATTGGCGTCACGGACGTGTTCGGTGGGCTCATAGCCCTGCGCCTGCAGTGCTGTGGCCAGTAGCGTTGCATCCAGTTTGTTCATCTGGCAGCCGAAGTTCTTCAAATGGTACTTGCGTCCACGCATGAACGGGATCGTACCATATTCGGCATCGCGATGTCACCCCTTCGCCGGCCGAGGGAGCCTTGTGAGTGGTGGGCCGCCGCTAACCCCCGCCGAAAAAGGCCCGGATGCGTGCGGCCAGCTCGGGGTGCGGGTGGTTGCCGCCCAAGGCATGCACGCCGAAGGCGCCCCCGCCAATGGCGAGATAGCCGACCGCCCCCCCACCCAGGGCGATCGCGCCGACGGCCAGGCCGCCGATAGCCAGGCCCAGGCCGAAGGCCATCCCACCCAAGGCCACAAGACCCAACGCCAGGCCCCCGAAGGTGAGCCCGCCGATGGCCACACCGCCCATGGAGAGGACACCCAGAGCGATCGGCCCTACGGCGACGATGCCCTTGGCCACGCGGATGCTGCCGGTGGTGGGGTCGATCGCCGGGCCCATGCAGATGTGCACCAGCGGCAGGCCCCAGAGGGTCCGCGGGGACCGGTAATCCCAGCACCAGTACGCGCCGCGGATCGCCAAGCCGCAGTGCGGGCACAGGACCGCGCGGTCGCTGATGTCCGCGCCGCATTCAGGACAGGGAACAAGGCTCATGGATCGTCCTTTCCAATCCTCTTGGGGCAGGTACGCGATACTCTATCCGATCGCAGACGCGGTCGCAAGCGGCCGTCCCGATGAATAGACGCCTTGACCGGCCGGGTGTGACGTGGTAAGACAATCGCGACATTCAATCCCATTGGAGGCACAGGATGGCACGCAAGAGAGAGTCATTTCCGTGGCGGGACAGGATCTGCAACGCCGCCCAGCTTGGCGGCATCGAGACCAGTGTGCTGGATGACGGTCTGGGGCGGGGCACGCGGATCGCCTGGGTCAATACCGGTTCGGGCCTGCGCTACAAGGTCGTCCTGGACCGGGCGATGGATATCGTCGACGCGTTCTACGGGGCGCACAGCCTGGCGTGGCTGAGCCATGGGGGCGTCACCACGCCACGGCCGGATGCGTGCCAGGGGCTCGAATGGCTCACGACGTTCGCGGGCGGGCTGCTGACGACCTGCGGGCTGACCCACGTGGGCGGGCCCGAGCAGGATGAACACGGCGCGCGGGGGCTGCATGGGCGGATCAGCAACCTGCCCGCGTCGGTGGAGTCAATCACCCAGCCCGACCCGGTCGGCGGGCGTGTGGAGATGAGCCTGGCCGGACGGATCGTGCAAAGCCGCGTCTTTGGGCCGAGCCTTGAATTACGCCGCACGATCTCGGGTCGGCTGGGCGAGCCGGTGATCCGCATCCGGGACGTGGTCACGAACCACGGCAGCGAGCGTGTGCCGCACATGCTCCTGTATCACTGCAACTTCGGCTGGCCGCTGGTCGATGAGGGGGCCCAGATTCTCTATCGCGGCGAATGCCGCTCGCGAGGGCTGCCGATGGATGATGCCGTGTTCAATGAGCGGCGGGACTATCGCCGGTGCAGCGGGCCGTTGGAGAGCCACCGCGGCGGCGGCGAGGGATGCGGCTTCATCGAGGCGCAGGCGGACCGCGATGGCTGGGTCACCACGGGTCTGGCCAACCCGAAGCTCGGTCTGGGGTTGATGTTGCGCTATTCGAAGAAGACGCTGCCTTGCCTGGCGAACTGGCAACACTGGGGGATGGGCGATTATGTCTGTGCCCTGGAGCCGGGCACGAATTATCCGATAGGCCAGGCGGCGGCC
>DSDH01000027.1 GCA_011055475.1 Phycisphaerales bacterium
CGGCTGTGATCTGAGCTGGTTAATGACCGGGCGGGCGAGCTCCGGGGGATCGGGACCGCCGGACAGGAGCGATTCGGAACTGCATCGCGCCCTGGACACTCTGCTGATGGCCGATCCGCGGGCCGAGGCGGTGGTCCGGGCTTTTGTCGGCCTTCTGATGGAACGGGTCGCGGTCGCCGCGTCCGCTGCCGGCAGGGCGGGGCCCAGCGGTTCGGCCCGCGCGGGCTGGATTCCCGTATTAGGCCGGACGGCGGCCGGCATCGTGCATTTCTGGCCTGAATCGGCCCTGCCCCCACCGACATCGGCCGCGCAACAATTGGACGAGCTGATCCGAAAGCACACGCACAGCACCGTGTGCGACAGCGCCCGAGGGCGGCTGGCCGTGGATGGACCGGCGCCGGCGGGCATCGCGTCGCTCGGCGACCTGCCAGCCAGCCTCGTACAGATCAGACCCCCCGACGGCGAGGCGGACTGCGTGGTGCAGTTCGTGGACTGTCGAGACCTGCGAAGGTTGTACCCGGACGCGTTCGCCCTGTACGTCGACGGTGATAGCATGGCCCCTCGGATCAACGATGGGCAGATCGTCCTCGTCAGCCCTTCCGTGCCGGCCATTCAGGGCCAGCCGGCCGTCGTTCAGTTTGACGACCAGATCGGCGTCACCTGTAAGTTGTTCCGAATGACTGAACACGATGTGCACCTGATACCGATAAATGAGAAATACCCGATCCAGACCGCACCTCGAGATCGACTTCGGTGGGCTCTGACGGTATTGTGCCATATGTGCTTGTGATCTTTCATAGTGGGTTCGGGCGGCAAAACCACGGCACGCCGCCGTAGGAGGCGGACGCCCTGCGACACCGCTCTGTATCATTCATCCCTCCAAGTGGAGATCGGTATCATGCTTCTGTACGTCATTCGTGCCCTTTTTCTCTCGATCATCATCGCGTTCCTGTTCGTCAGCATCAACTACCACCAGCGGCAGAATGAGTTCACCCCGGACGCGCAGACGTATCGGCGCCTGGCCATTGAGAAGAAGGACCAGGGCGACATGTCGGCGGCGTTTGACAACCTGCTTAAGGCCTTTGAAGTCCAGCAGGAGACCACCAAGACCGAGGATTATATGGCGATCTTCGTGATCGGCGTCTCGGTGGCGGTGCTGGTGATCGCCGTCGAGTGGCTCACGCCGAAGAAATCGCTCAACGCCCTGGCGGGGATCTTCTTTGGCATCCTGGTCGGCGCCCTGATCAGTTGGGCCCTGTCGCCGGTGATCGAGATGATCAACGATGTGTGGAACCTGGGCCTGGCCGAGGCCACGGTGAAGATCGCCAAATGGATTATGTCGATCTGCATCTGCTACCTCGCGGTTAGCATGGTGATTCAGACCAAGGACGACATCCGCTTTGTCATTCCTTACGTCGAATTCTCCCGCCAGACCAAGGGCATGCGTCCCCTGGTGCTGGACACCTCGGTCATTATCGACGGGCGGATCGCCGACATCGCCGAGACGCGATTGTTCACCGCGCCGCTGGTGGTGCCGCGATTCGTCCTGAACGAGCTCCAGGTGATCGCCGACTCGCCGGACAAGATGAAGCGCAACCGCGGCCGCCGCGGCCTGGATATCCTCAACCGCATGCAGAGCAGCAACGCGGTCGACGTGCAAATCGACGACACGCCCCCGCCCGGCGTCGATCCCAAGGCGGAGGTGGACCACAAGCTCGTGGCGTTCACGAAGAACTGCGACGGGCGGCTGATCACCAACGACTACAACCTCAACAAGATCGCCCAGCTTCGTGGGGTGGATGTCATCAACATCAACGACCTGGCCAACGCCGTCAAGACCGTGGTCCTGCCTGGTGAGACGATGCAGGTGCGAATCGTCAAACCCGGCGAGGAGGCCCGCCAGGGCATCGGGTATCTCGACGACGGCACGATGGTCGTTGTCGAGGGCGGCCGCGACCACATCAGCGAGACCGTGCAACTGACCGTGACCAGTGCCCTGCAGACCAGCGCCGGGCGCATGATCTTCGGCAAGTATGCGCAGACCCTTGCCGCCGCCCGCAATGGCGGCGGCGCGCGTAACGGCCCTCCGGCACGTGGCGGCACTCGGCGGTCATAGACCGCGCCATCGGAACTTCGACGTCAATAGGGGCTTTGCGCACGGAGCACGAGCATGAACGTCGCTCCATGGCTCGAGCGCCAATAGCGCGTCGCGGCGTCCATCGTGTTCCAGTACGCGTCCGTCCCCGCGCCGCTTCATGCCAAGCGGCGACTCTGATCCTCCACTTGCCGATCCCTCTCCCCCCACCCAAAACGCCCATACCCCTGGACGCGGCACATCGGGTGCCGCGCGACATCCCGTTGCCGACCCCGCGGTTTTCTATCTACCAGCCCGGGGAGGGGTCGGCGGCGGTCCAGTTGGCCGGGTCGTTGCCGTAAGCCGCCGGGTCGATCCGGGTCAGGCTCCGGCCGGTGCCGTTGGCCTCGCGGGGCCAGGGCCAACGGTTCTCATA
>DSDH01000326.1 GCA_011055475.1 Phycisphaerales bacterium
GTACAATTTCGCCGGCTCGATGCTCATCGTCCCGGCCGAGCGGGTGCGGCCATTGCAGGTGGACAGCTCGGCGGCGATGACGTTCATCGTTTCCGGCGGCGTGGCCGGACCCGGCGCAAAACCGGCCTTGAATCCCTCGTCAGAAACAACGGAGGACAAGCCTCAGTGAGGCCCACCAAACCGACCACCTCCCTGGACGTGCGTACGATCGAGGACCATGGGCGGATTCCGGCGGACCTGGATACCGCGATCCTGCTCACACTGGCCGCGTGCTATCCCGAACACCGGGACATGTTCGCCCGCACGCGGCACTGGCGCGGGCATGTCGCCGCCTATCGCGTGATCGCCCTGGACGGCGGGGTCGTGGCCGCCCACGTGGCGGTGGTGGATTGCACGATCCGCGTCGGCGAGGCCTCCGTGCGCGTCGCGGGCGTCGGCCAGGTCGCGGCCCTGCCGCCCTATCGCAAGACCGGCCTGATCGACGGGCTTCTGGCCCGGGCGGTCGACGAGGCGAAGGACCGGGGGTTCGACGTCGGGATGCTGTTCTGTCAGGAGCGGGTCCGCCGCGTGTACGAGCGGAACGGCTGGATCGACATTACGGACCGGCCCTGCACGCGAACCGAGGCGGGTGAACGCATCCTCATGCCCCCCGACCACCTGCGAATGATGGTTCCGCTGGCGATGGCCGAACTGCCCCCCGGCTCCATCGACTTGGCCGGCGACAAATGGTGACCCGCCGAACGCCGCCGATCTGTCCCACCGGCCTTGTGCGTCAGAAGGTGATGATGAACCGGTCGTACGTTTGATTCAGGGGCATGTCTTCCAGGTTCACGTTGGTGATATAGCCCTCGAAGTGCCGTTGGATGTCGATCAGGCAGCGTTCCACGTCGTCGGCCGGGCCCTGAGCGAACATTTCCACGCAGCCGTTGGGCAGGTTCTTGACGTAGCCGGTCAGGTCATGCTGCAGGGCAATCCGGTGGGCGGTGTAGCGAAATCCCACGCCCTGGACCCGGCCGGAAAACGTGATTTTCTTGGCCCCATGCTCCATCGTAACAACCTCTTCTCCGCCTTCCGATTAGAGGCAACCAGGCGGCCGGATGCAAGCTCAAAACGCGGCGGGCCCCGAAGGCCCGCGGACGTCATCGTCCGCGGCGCAGGGCCATGCGGACGATCCGGTCGACCAACTGGGTATAGCCGATGCCGGCCCGTTCGGCGGATTCGGCGACCTCTTCCCCATACGCCAGGCCGGGATTCGGATTGGCTTCGAGCACGACGAGCCGACCCTCCGGCGTCAATCGCAGGTCGATCCGTCCGTAATCGCGGATCTGCAGCACGCGGTAGACCTTCTTACAGATCTGCCCGATGCGCCGCGCAGTCTCGGCGTCCAGGTCGGCGAAACCGAACTCGATGCCCCAGCGGTCGCGATAGGTCTCGTTCCACTTGACGTGATACGTCGCCAGGAAGGGCCGATCCGCGTCATAGCGGAACGCCACCTCGCGAATGGGCAACACGGTGAGGCGCTTGTTGCCCAGTACGCTGACGTACAGCTCGCGGCCGGTGATGTACTCCTCGGCGATGACATCCTGCGACCAGCGTTCGTGAACGAACGCCGCCCGCTCGCGCAGGGCCGCCTCGTCCCAGACGACCGAGGCGTTGGAGATGCCCTCCGAGCCGTCCTCGAGGGCGGGCTTGACGACGAGGGGGAAATGAATGCTGCGGGGTACGCGGCCCGCCCGCCCCGGCGAGAGCGACACGAAGGACGGCACGCGGATCTTATGTCGGGCGAGCAACTGCTTGCACAGCCGTTTGTCGCGGCACAGCATCAGACCCTCCGGCCCGGAGCCGGTGAAGGGGATCCGCAGCAGCTCAAGCACACCGGCGATGTTCTTGTCCATCGAGCGAACGCCGGCGAACTGCTCGGTCAGATTGAAAACGACGTCGGGCTCATACCGCCCCAGCCTGTCGATCATATCATGGATGTCATCGTGCACGCCGATGATCGACACCCGGTAGTCCAGCTCGCGGAGGGTATCGATGACGTGATACTCGGTGCTCTGCTCATCGGGCAGGCTCTCAAAGCCCGGGTCGTCGTCGGGCACGGTCGCCGCATCCACGAGGACGGTTACCTTCTTGGGGTGTCTCATCGCTTGGCTCCTGCACGGTGGGTGCCGGCGGCAATGGTGGCCAGCAGCGTCGTCACCTCCAACAGCCCGCGCTCCCCCGGCGGAGCATGCAGCTCCAGGGCGTCGCAACGGCTGATCAATCGGTTCAGCAACTGGTGCAGGTCATACTTGCGATGCCCCGTCCACCGCGCCACGGGGTCGATGATCGCCTGGCGATGCGCCCGCAGCAGGTCGGCGGCGGGAAGGCCCCCCTCCCATGACTCGTCGGACGTGAAGACCTGCCGCAGCGGATCGTCGTAATAGCCCTGGAACTCGCGGCCCAAGGCCTTGCGTTTGCGGTGGTAGTAGGCCTCGAGCGTGGAGGTCATCCGCGAAGCGGCCCA
>DSDH01000350.1 GCA_011055475.1 Phycisphaerales bacterium
AGGCCCTTGGAACCTGATCAGGCAGCCGCCAAGGCGGCGTACCTGCGTAGGGAAGCGACGTTCGACGAACGTTTGAGCGATAGCGACGCTTCCCTTTCTCGGGAAGCGTTTCTTTTTGGAGTCCGGACATGCCTACACAACTACAAATCGCCCGCGCCGGGCGGATCAGTGACGCGATGCGGCGCGTCGCCCAGCGCGAGGCCCTCGACCCCGAACTCGTGCGCTCGGAGGTCGCCGCGGGTCGGCTGGTGATTCCGGCCAACACGGCCCACCTGGCCGGGGCGCTGGACCCGACGGGCATCGGGCGATGCTGTACGGTCAAGGTCAACGCGAACATCGGCGCCAGCAGCGTGCGATCCAGCCTGGCCGATGAGACCGCCAAGATGCACGTCGCGCTGGAGGCCGGCGCCGATGCGGTCATGGACCTGAGCACCGCCGGCGATCTGGACGCCATCCGCCGGGCCTTGTTGGCCGAGTGCCCCGTGCCCTTCGGTACGGTGCCCGTGTACGAGGCGATCATCGACCGCGGCGTCGAGGAGATCGACCACGAGCACCTGCTGCGCATCGTCCGCAAGCAGGCCGAGCAGGGCGTGGACTTTTTCACGATCCACGCCGGGGTCCTCCGCGAGCACCTGGAGTTGCTCGGCTCGCGGGTCGCCGGCATCGTCAGCCGCGGCGGGGCGCTGCTGGCGCGATGGATGGCGCACCATGGCCGGCAGAACCCCTTCTACGAGGTGTTCGACGATCTGTGCGCGATCATGCGGGAGTACGATGTGTGCTTTTCGCTGGGGGATGGGCTGCGACCGGGCTGTATCGCCGACGCCACCGATGCGGCGCAACTGGCCGAGCTTCGGACCCTGGGCGAGCTGACGCAGCGGGCGCAGGAGCAGGGCTGCCAGGTGATGGTCGAGGGCCCCGGCCACGTACCGTTTGACCAGATTCAGTACAACATGGAGATTCAGCAGGAGCTGTGCCACGGGGCGCCGTTCTACGTGCTGGGCCCGCTGGTGACGGACATCGCGCCGGGCTACGATCACATCACCAGCGCGATCGGCGGTACGGCGGCGGCGTTCTGGGGGGCGTCGTTCCTGTGCTACGTCACGCCACGGGAGCACCTGGGTCTGCCGGACGCCCAGGACGTGCGACATGGGGTGGTCGCCGCGCGGATCGCCGCCCACGCCGCGGACGTGGCGCGCGGCCATCCCGGTGCGGCCGAGCGCGATCGGCGGCTCAGCACCGCCCGCGCGGACCTGGATTGGACGCACCACCTGGATGAGGCGATCGACCCGCAGACGGCCCGCGCCATGTACGAGGAGGCCTGCCGCGAGAGTCGTATGGAGCAGGGCGTCAGAGGCGAGGACTTCTGCACGATGTGCGGCCGGGAGTGGTGCAGCGTACGGATTAATCGGGAGCTGCGGGACCTGCTGCGGTCGCGTTCGGCGCCGTCCGCGGGATGACGTGGCGATGGGGGAGTCGGCCGGGCATGCAAGACAGGCTTGAAGGACAGGTCGCTCTGGTGACCGGAGCCAGCCGGGGCATCGGCCGGGCCATCGCGCTGCACCTGGCCCGGGCCGGGGCGAAGGTAATCCTCGCAGCGCGGGACCAATCGGCCCTGGAGGCCGTGGCCGCAGAGATCCGCGACGCCGGCGGTCGGGCCCATCCCCTGCCGCTGGACCTGGAGGATGAGACCTCCATTTGCGGGCTCATCGAGCGGATCGAGACCGAGCCGGGCCGGTTGGACATCCTGGTCAACAATGCCGGCCTGACGCATTCAGCGCCCTTGGTCGAGACGAGCACCGCCGACTGGGATCGGCTGATGCGGGTCAATGCCCGTGGGCCGTTCATTCTGTGTCGCCAGGCCCTGGGCCTGCTGCAACGGGCCCCGCGGGGCGTGATCGTCAACGTCGCCTCGGTCGTGGCCATCAAGGGATACCCGAACCAAAGCGCCTACACCGCCAGCAAGCACGCCCTGCGGGGGATGGGTATGGCCCTGGCCGAGGAGATGCGCGGCACCTCCGTGCGGGTGCACGTGGTCTGTCCGGGCGGCGTGGACACCGACATGGTCGGACGGGTCCGGCCGGACATTCCCCGCGAGGCGCTGATGGATCCGCAGGAGATCGCCGAGATTGTCGGCTATCTGGTCGGTCATCGCGGCAATGCCGTCATCGACGAGGTGCACATCCGCCGCGCCGCCTCGGCGCCGTGGTTCATCTCGTAATGGCCGTCTTGACCGCCTCCCCCGCACGCGGTATCGTGTAGCCGGTCTTTCAGAGGATGAAGAGTCCGACTATTTCTCATCGGTCGATCGCACTACTGGCGGCTGAGGGAATAACCCGTAAGCCCTCAAGCCCGCGTGGTTCCTGCCTCGGCTCAAGCCCAAAGTGTGAATGATCAGCCGCGATGACGATCCTGTCCATCGTGGCATAGTAAGGTCACTGTCCCCGGCGTGCGTTACCGGCATTACGGGGTGATGAAGGGCCTGCCTTTATTCGAAAACATCCGAT
>DSDH01000526.1 GCA_011055475.1 Phycisphaerales bacterium
GATCCGCGTCCTGGGTGCAGGAAATGTATCGCACGGCGGCTTGGACCCTGATCCCTGGGGCTTTGCAGACGCAACGCGATTGGGAGGAAGAGACCGATGAAAGAGTCGGCCACGGACTCGGGCGTGGTGGGCACGCCGGAGAGGCGTCGGTCAATCGCACGGGAGCCGATCACGCTGGTGGTGCTTGCGGTGATCGCCGGGGGCATCTGGCTGTTCGCCGAGGTGGCCGACGAGGTCGTCGAGGGCGAGTCGCACCGCGTCGACCGCCGCATCCTGCTGGCCATGCGCGATCCCGCGGACCCCGGCGACCTTTGGGGGCCCAAGTGGCTGGAGGAGGCGGGGCGCGATTTCACCGCCTTGGGGGGTGGCGGCGTGCTGTTGGGCGTGACTGCGGCGACCATCGGCGGCCTGTGGCTGGCGGGCCGCTGGCGCTCGTCGGCGGTGGTGCTGGTGGCGGTTGTGGGCGGCCTGCTGCTGTCGCTGGTCCTCAAGCAGAGCTTCGACCGGCCCCGCCCCGATCTGGTTCCGCACGGGTCCTACGTCGGCACGCAGAGCTTCCCCAGCGGCCATGCGATGCTATCGGCCGTGACGTACCTGACGCTTGGCCTGCTTGTGTCGCGGGTGGTGGGCCGGCGACGCCTGCGCACGTATATCCTGGCCATCGCCGTGGTTGTGACGCTCCTGGTGGGCGTCAGCCGCGTCTACCTCGGCGTTCACTGGCCGACGGACGTGCTGGCCGGCTGGGCCGCGGGCGCCGTCTGGGCCCTGCTGTGCTGGGTCCTCGCGGGCGGCCTGCAGAGCCGCCGACATCCCGGCTAAGGGCCTTATCCCCACACACCAAGGCGCGCCATAGACCTGCGCCTGCAGCCATGTGGACGATGGGAACACGATCTATCGCAAGCCACTTGACCACCGCCGCAGGGAATGTCATAATAGATATGCGAAAGGCCTACAGTTGGGTGGCATGCCCATGCTTGCGTGGGCATGACCTGAAGATGCGGGCCCATGCGTCACACCATGGCCACGCAAGGCGTGGCCATGCCACCTACGCCTGGGGTGGCAGCCACTGAGCGCAGCGAAGTGGATGGGTCCCTGCAAGGGCACCGGCACGAGCCATCCACTTCACCCTTCGGGTTCAGTGGCTGCCACCCGACCCATGCCGCATGACCACGAACAGGATGAACAGCAGGCAAGGGCAGGACAAGCCACAGAGAAGCACAGAGACCACAGAGCCGACTTGCGGCCGGGTTGCCTCTGTGCCCTCGGTGTCCTCTGTGGCAAAGACCTGGCCCCGCGAGGCACGGCGCACCCGACGATTGTGCAGGCCCCCTTGCCCGTCATCCCGACCGGAGGGCCTGGCCTTCATTGTCACCCCCGCGAAGGCGGGGGTCCAGGAAACCATGTGACCCGCAACGCCCATCCACGCCGTCATCCCGACCGCAAGGGCCCGCGTGGAGGGATCCGTTCGAAGAGTCCTTCCGTAAGGCTCCTCACGCCATGCCGCAGCATTCTCTCCAATGGGGTGAACGTTGATCTCCAGCCCTTCAACGCCAGGACGCAACAGCATCAGCGGTGTCGCTTCGCGACGCTGAAGAACGGATTCCTCGGTCCGCCTGCGGCGGACTCGGAATGACGATGCCGAGGCTACCCCGAATCCAGACGTGCCGGGTGGCGCTCACTGGAGGCCCGCAGGACTGAAGTGCATGGCCGCTATCCCCGCAAGCCACGCGACCACGGACAGGATGAGCAGCACGCGGCGATTCAGAGAAGCCACAGAGAATCACAGAGAGCACAGAGTAGACTTGGCTCACCCGGGTTGCCTCTGTGCCCTCGGTGCCCTCTGTGGCAAACCCGATGGTTACCGCGTGGACACAGTCCACCCGACCCGCGGACACGTGGGCGCCCCAAAGTCGGGTGGCATGCCCACGCTCGCGTGGGCATGGTCGCGGCCTTGGTGGCCCGTACGTTTCTTCAACGGACCGATAGGTCCACATTGGTACCCCGTGGCCGCTGGGTGGATGCAGCGCGTTGCTATCCGGCCAGGAGGTGGTCGAGAATCAGCATATCGAGCTGTTCGTAGTCCCGCTGGGCGATCAGGGCGTCGACCTTCTTCGTATCCAGGCTGCGGGCGAGGTCGAGCAGCCGCAGGAAGATCGTCCGGCTGTTGGCCAGATGCGCGGTGGCCCGGTCGGCCTTTTGCGTACGCAGGGCCTTTACATCCAGGCCGACAAACTCGCCTTGCGTGCCGTAATCGTAGGCATCCAGGATACGGACCTGGTTAAAGGCCCGGCGGAGATCGACCGAACCGAAGGCCTTGTCCTCGTCGAACTTCAGGCCGTTCTGATCGTTCAGGTGGACCGTAAAGAGCCGACCGAACGACAGGGCGAAGCCCATCTCATCGGATGGGTCGAGCCCGGCCAGGATCGCGTGGGCGGTCTCGATATTGACGCCGACGCGGGCCGGGTCGCTGGTGCGATGGCTCACGGCCA
>DSDH01000385.1 GCA_011055475.1 Phycisphaerales bacterium
CCGTTCCAGCGGCCCTGTTCGTGCAGCCGCTCGAGGTAGTCCATCAGCTCGACCGTATGCTCGGCGACCACCTGAACGTCCTCCCCGTTGAGTAGGCTGGGCATCTCTTCGCGCAGGCACAGGGCGGCGCTGGGCTCGCTGCAAACGATCGTCCAGCCCTCGCGGGCAAACGGCGCCAGTTGCCGCACGTTGTAGGCCAGGTCCTTGCGGGCGGCGCCGAGGTTGCCATAGACCAGGGCCGGCAGCGGCGCGGGGCGCTGTTTGGGAATCGCCACCTGCACGCCGGCGGCCGCGAGCACGTCCAGCACGGCAAAACCCAACTCATGGTCGTTCCAGTTCGCGTAGGTGTCTACGAAATACACGACCCGATCCACGGGCACATCAACCGGCGGCGCGGCCGCCAGACGCCGTCGGGCCTTGCGCATGAAGGAGCCACGCCGAAACGTCGGCAACATCCGCCCCGCATCGAGCCCCAAGACAGCTTGCATTACCCGACGCGACAGGCCCAGCGACATGACCCAATTACTCAACGGCGCGAAGGTGCTGCTCAGCATGCTCATAAAGCGGTTATGGGCCAAGGCCCACTCGGTGCGAGTCGGGCCCCGGCGGGCAACGGCCTGGGCGCGGGCCTCGATGACCAGCTTGCTGACGTCCACCCCCGCCGGACACTCCACGCTGCACATCTTGCAGTTGACGCAATGGCTGATGATCTCCTTGAAGCGGCTGGACGCCAGCTCCTCCGGGCCGATCTGCCCGGTGATCCAGGCCCGCAGGAGGTTGGCCTTGCCACGGGAGGCGGCCAACTCATCGCGCAGGGCGCGAAACGTCGGACACATGCGGCTGCCCGATCGGCAACTGAGGCAGACGCCGCAGCCGTCGCACTGTTCGATCTCGAAGCGGAACTCCTGGCCATCCACGGCCAACTGGGTTTGCAGGCGCTCCGGTCGCGGGGCGAACCGGGCACGGAAGTCCTTGACCATCAGATCGGGGTCGTCACCCACGATCTTGCCCGGGTTGAGCAGCCCCTTCGGGTCGAACAGCTCCTTGATCTGTCGCAGAAGCTGCCAATAAGCATCCCCGTATTGCCGCCGCACGAACGCCGTGCGCACCAGGCCGATGGCGTGTTCGCCGCTGATCGTGCCGCCCAGTGACCAGGCCAATTGAAACGCGTCCTCGGCGATACTCCGCATGCGGGCGATGTCCTCGGGGTCGTGCAGATCGAGATACGGCCGCAGGTGGAGCTCGCCATCGCCGGCGTGCCCGTAGAAGGCCAACTGAATATCGTGTTTTGCGGCGATCCGTTCCATGCCCATGACGTACTCGGCCAGGCGGCGGTTATCGACCGAGACATCCTCGATAAAGGGCACGGCGTGTCGGGCCCCGCGGTCGCGGTTGAGCAACGGCACGGCGTCCTTGCGACTCTTGGCCAGCCGCTGTTGCGACGCGGCGTCGTAAACCTCGACCGCCCCGCACGACAGATCGCTCACCCGGCGAATCGTCTCGGCGATCTTGACCTTCAGGGCGTCGGCTTCATCGGCGATGTGCTCGACGAACAGGACGGCCGCGCAGTCCGTCGGGAACAGGTCGCGGTACTGCGGCAGGGCCTGGGCGGCGAGTTGCATCAGTCGGCGACCCATCAGCTCGCAGGCCGCCGCGCCCGAGTCCACGATGACAGGCACCGCACGGGCCATCGCCTCAATCGTCTCAAACTCCAACTGCACGACGGCCTTATGCCGCGGCACGTCCACCGTCCGCAGGGTGATCTCGGTGAAGACGCCCAGGGTGCCCTCCGAGCCGACCAGCAGCCGGGCCAGATTCACGTGGCCATCCTGCAGCACACCCGTCAACATATAGCCGCAGCGATTGCGCTTGGTGGCCGGTTGGGCCGCCGCGATCAGGTCCTGCTCATCGGCAAGCAGGTCGCGCACGCGCCCCGCGATCCGCTCCTCCGGCGAGCCGGCGTCCGAAGGACCCACGTTGCTCTCCAGATTCACAACCGACCCATCGGCCAGGACGACCTGCAGCCGCTCGACCCAGTCGGCGATGTAGCCGTACTGCAAGGAGTGCGCCCCGGTGGCATTGTTCGCGACGACGCCGCCCAGCACCGCGCGGTTGCCGCTGGAGGGGTCTGGACCGATCTTTTTGCCGTAGGGGGCCAGGTGGTCGTTGAGATCATCCAGGACGACGCCCGGCTGGACGGTGACCGTCGAGCCATCGTCGGCGGTGGCGATGATGCGTTTCATGTGGCGGGCCAGGTCGAGCATGATCCCCGGCGTCAACGACTCACCGGCCAGGCCGCTGCCGGCCCCGCGCGGCGCGATAGGAATGCCGTGCTCGGCGGCATAGCGCACGACCGCCACCACGTCCTCGACGGTGCGCGGCCGAACCACGCACATCGGAACGATCTGGTAGATGCTTGCATCGGTGCTGAAGGCCAGCCGGCTGAACACGTCCGCCTGAACATCGGCC
>DSDH01000060.1 GCA_011055475.1 Phycisphaerales bacterium
GGACTACATCGGGCCGATCACGCCGTCGCGCGACGCGGAGGATGGAAGGGAACAGCCGTGAAGCGCCGCGCTTTCTGGGCTCTGTGCTGGATGGCCACGTGGGCGGCGGGTTGTTGGGCTGCGCCGGAGGCGTCACAGGGCGGCGGCTATCTGTTCGCCCACATGCTGGGCAGCGATTACGGCCGGCTCTATTACGCGATCAGCGAGGATGGGTTGCACTGGACCTCGCTCAACGACGGCCGACGCATCCTGGACGATTACCGGGGGCACCCGGACATCTGTCGCGGCCATGATGGGCGGTACTACCTGATCGGCAACCATGAGCGCCGCGAGGAGATCAACCTGTGGGTCTCGGAGGACCTGGTGCACTGGTCGCGGTTCGGGTCGTTCACGCCGGATATCTACAAGACGCCCGGTTTCCGCCCGGCCTTGCGCTACCACGGGGCGCCCAAGATCATGTACGATGAGCCATCGGGTCAATACCTGATCACGTGGCACAGTACGGAACTGGAACCGATCAAGGAGGATACCGAGCAGTTCTGGCGCGGCATGCGGACGCTGTACGTGTTGTCGAAGGACTTGCGGACCTTCAGCGAGCCGCGGCGGCTGTTTGCGTTCGACATGGCCACGATCGATGTGATTGTCCGCCGCGAAGGGGACCGGTACTACGCGATCCTCAAGGATGAGCGATACCCCTCGTTTGACTGGCCGACGGGCAAGACGATCCGCATCTGTTCATCGCCGAATCTGACCGGCCCGTGGACCGAGCCGGCGGCCCCGATCACCGCCAACTTCCACGAGGCCCCGGCTCTGATCCGCCGACCGGATGGCCGTGGGTGGTATCTGTACTACGAGCAGTACCCGGGCGTGACCTATGGCCTGAGCACGGCCCCGTGCCTGGAGGGGCCCTGGCACGCGGTCTACTGCAAGGACTACAGCACACCCCCCGGCGCCCGCCATGGCTGCATGATCGAAATCACGACCGACCAACGCCAGGCGATCCTCGCGGCCTATGGACCCGACAAGGCGAATGCGGGCCGCTAAGTCGCGGAGCCACGTGGGCCAGAAGGCGTTTTGGCATCGCACCCGACGGCCCTTCCGTGTGTCATTCCCGCGGAAGCAGAAATCCACAGTGGGCGTGCAGAAGAACCGTTTCGGTGTTGCCCGTAGATTCCGAGCCAAGCCCAGAATGACCCCCTGGTAGTCCGTTGAAGGAGAGCCATGCCGATCAGGGTGGCATGCCCACGTTCACGTGGGCATGTCCTCCCGGTGTCGTATCGCGTCGGCCATCACATGGCCACATCCGCCGGAGGTGGATGGCCATGTCGCCCGGGCAAGATATGGCCGGGCTGGTTGTTCGGGCCGCGTCGGGTGTGAGTTCACGTGGCGTAGCTGTGGAGCCCCGCGAACAGGTTGGACAGGTTGGCCCACAAGAGGGTGATGAGGATGACGACCAGGCCGAGGATCGCCAGCAGGCTGTTGCAGCGGGGAAATCGGCGGCCATAGAGATATCGCCAGTGCAGGTAGAAGACGTAGACCAGCCACGACGCCAGCGACCACAGCTCCTTCGGGTCCCAGCCCCACCAATCCCCCCAAGCCAGCTTGCCCCACCAGCTTCCGAGGATCAGGCCCAGCGTCAGCAGGACAAAGCCCACGCGGATCAGGCGATACGTGTTCAGCTCGTAGCGGGCGTGGGCATCCGCCAGGCCGAAGGTCCACAACTGCCCCGCGGCCTGGCCCGCGGCCTTGGCCATGAACAGGTAGGCCAGCATATACACGGCCACGTGCGGCACGAACAGCCAGCACTGCAACGCCGGCGGCAGACGCTGCGGCTCGGCCGAGAAGATGAACCCCGCGGGGAAGAGCACCACCAGCCCCAGGAACAGGTCGGCGGCCAGGGACTCGATCCCCCACAGTCGCCGACACAGCAGCGTGATGGGCAGGATCAGTACGCCCAGCGTGAGGAACACCTCGAAGAGGTTCTGCATGGGCACATGGCCGCTGTGCTGCCAGCGGTACAGGTAGGAGGCCAGCGCCGCCAGAAAGCCCCCGACGTACAAGAGCCGGGCGACGCGCACGCGGCGGATGAGGGCGGCGGCCATCGCGATGCCGTACAGGGCCATCGTGGCATAGATCAGGACGCCCTGGATGGTGAGTTTAAGTTCCATGGGCGGCCTCCGACCTCTTCTGCCGCGCGGCAAGGAGCGGACTGAGCCACATGTGCAGGATGATCCCGCCGGCGAGCAGGGCGTAGCCGATCCATACGCAGATCAGGCCCGAATCCGAGGCGACCATAAGGACGGTATACGCATGGCCCTCGTGGTCGTAGTCGCTCTGGTAAAAATGATAACCGCCGTAGTGCAGGGGATCGTTGACCTCGATCGTCTTTGCGAGGACGACCCGGCCGTCTTCGACGACTTCCAGATCGCTGAAGTAGTCCTTGGGCATGCCCTCGGCGACGTAAC
>DSDH01000568.1 GCA_011055475.1 Phycisphaerales bacterium
CCCATGGACGCGCCCAGCAGAAACCACAGCAACCCCGGAGCTCCGCCCCGGGTGAGAATCAGGAAGAACAACAACAGCGGGAACAGGGCGGACAGGCCCCGAAGAATGCACGGCACCCCCCCGCCGCCGCCGGAAGGCAACCGCACCGGTTTGGGCAAACCCGTCAGGGTGACCCCGGCCTGTTCGGCCGTCTTGGTCGTGAGTATCTGGATCGCCTCGTAAATGCCTTGGCCGTAACGCCCCTGCCGGAACTGCGGCGCCATCACCTCCCGGATCACCCGCCCGCAGAACTGATCGGTCAGGAAACCCTCCAGACCGTAGCCGGTCTCGATCCGCATCTGCCGATCCTGCACGGCGACCGCAAGCAGCAGCCCATTATCCTTGTCGGCCTGGCCCAGCTTCCACTTCTCCGCCAGAGCGATGCTGAATTGCTCAATCGTCAGGGGTTGAACCGTCTGGACCGTCAGCACGATGAACTGGGCGCCGGTCTTCTGCTCGAGCTCTTGCAGCAGGCCGTTGAGCCGCCGCTCGTACTCGGCATCGATCACACCTGCCCGGTCCTCGACGTAGTGCTGTGGCACGGCCAGGTCGGGCGCCAACGCCCCGCCGGCGGTCGCCAACGCTCCACAGGCAACAAGCCACGCCAAAACGTGTCCCAAAGCCCTCACGATCCAACCTCCATGCGGTCCACGGCCTCGGCCAGCCCCTCTACCAGCCCGTACAGCCTGCGGAACAACGCATTCACGGTCGCGGCGTCCGGCCCGGTGCGCTGCCCCCTCGACCGCCATATCTCCAGGGCTGCGTCCATCGAAACACCCCCCTGCTCGGCCAGTCGCCCCATGGCCGCCTCGACCTGGGTCGGACGCTCGACATCCGCCAGCCACAGCATCGCCCGCACATACGGGCCCATCTCGCGGGCGACCCCCTGCACCAGTTCCCATAGCAACTGCCGACGGTTCATCGAGCGGATGTACCCCTGACGCATCCGCACCAGCAGCGCCTTGAACTGCCGCTCGCACTGCAGCCGCACGTCGCCCTTGGCGAATTCCAACGCCGCAAACGGATCGGACCCCAGCACCGTGTGGTGCGTGAGCTGAAAGTCCAGCCACTCCACCCCGAACACATCGCGTGAGCGGTCGATGTACGCCGGCGTCATCAGTACCGGCGCCGCCAGACGCTTTTTGCGCATGGTCTTGCCCATCTGCGCCAGGGCCTGAAGGACCTCCAGCCCGTAGTTCTCGATCACCACCACGCCGTTGATATCGCTGCGTCCCGGCACGAAGTCTGCCGTCAGGCTGCTGCCCACGACCGTCAGACTCTTGAGGTTCGGCCCCAACGCCTCGGCCAATGCCGCCGCAAAGGATCGCACTGGCTCGACGACCTCGGTCCGCAAGCCCTCCAGATTCAACTCCAACGCGGTCATGTCCAAACCTCCCGTCGCGTTCACGCCTAGCGGCGGAACCAGTGAATCAACCACAGAATCAACGTCAACACCGCCGACAACACCAGGCAACTGGCAATGGGGACATACACCCGCCCGTGGCGCCATCGCCAGACCAGGTCGCCGGGCAGATGAAACAGCCCAAACCGCCCCAGCAGTATCAGCAACCCGCCCGACACCACCAGGACTCCGCCCACCAGCATCAGCAGCCGACCGATTTGTCCCGGATCGGGATCCATCATCGTCGCGCTCCATCCAGGGACACCCCACCGCCTCATCAGGCGTTTACAGAGAACCGTATGTACCATACAATGGGTGCCGGATGGATACAACCGACAATCGCGAGACGATGGCGCACCGACGCGGGGAGCCCAACGAGATGAGCGGCAGACTGTTCCAGTGGTCCAGCACGTGGGAGGGATACGGCCACGTCGCCCCGCCCCACGGTCGATCGATCACCACGGTGGTTTTCGACCTGGACGATACGCTGTACGACGAGGCCGACTACTGCCGCAGCGGCTTTCGGGTCATCGCCCGGTTTCTCCATAACGCCATGCACCTGCCCCTCTGGATGGATGAGGACGCGATCTACCAGACGCTGTGCCGCCATTTCGAATCGGGCAACCGTACCCGCGTGTTCAACGCGGCGATGGACGAGCTTGGCCTGCCGTATGACGAGGAGGTGGTCGCCACGATGGTCCGTCTGTACCGCGAGCATCGGCCGCAGATCACCCTGCCGCAGGAGAGCGCCGAGATACTCGAGAAGCTCGGCCGGCGGTATCGTCTGGCCCTGCTGACCGATGGGTACCTGCCTGCCCAGCAGTACAAGGTGGAGGTTTTGGGGCTGGCGGCCACGTTCGAGACGATCATGTACACCGAGACGCTGGGGCGCAGCTACTGGAAGCCCCACACCAAGGGCTTCGAGATGCTGCTCAAGAAGCTCCATCAGCGGGCGGAGAACTGCGTTTACGTCGCGGACAACGCCGAGAAGGACTTCATCGCGCCGAACCGGCTGGGTATGGC
>DSDH01000643.1 GCA_011055475.1 Phycisphaerales bacterium
CTCGGCCTGGTACCGCTCGGCCGGGTCGTCGGCGTTGGCCACCTTCTTGATCATGCGATCCAGCCGAGCCCGCAAGGCCTTTTCTTGTCGGTGCGTCTTCTCGATTTGTTCGGCCAGGGATTCATTCACGCTGCGCTGGTGCTCATCCAAGGGGGCCCGCATCAGTCGGAGCACGGCACTCTTGCGCTCGGCGGGTCGCATCAAACAGCATACCCATAGGTTGCAGGGCTCCCACCAGTCCGGCTCAGGCCGCAAGTCCACCCGCGTTGACAGGGCAAAACTCCCAATTGCCAAGCCCAGCAATGCAGGCATGTCGTGGGGAACCTGCAAGCTTTCGGCCACGGCCTCGGCGTAATCACCGAGCACCGGGGCCAGTGCATCCAGGGGAAACGCGGGTACCGGGTCTGTCGCTACGTCGATGATCTCCGGCCAGTCGTCGCCGATCTCAACGGCCGACGATTTCGGTTCGTTACTATGTTCGATCAGATCGTGCTCGCGGAGCAAGGGTTCGGCTCGGAGCCAGTCTCGGAGGTCCTTGTGAGGCTCCGGCGGCTCACAGACACGGACGGAACAGACGCCCTCGAGCGCCTCGGCCAGCTTCTTGGCCCCCAGCCGTCCGGCGTCGTCGCGGTCGGAGACAATAACCACCTCCCGCACGCCGCGCTGCCGGACGAACGACACGGCCGAGTCGATGCACTGTCCGGTCCCGGGCAAGCCGATGGCAGGCAGGTCCATGCTCAGGAGGGCCGCCGTGTCGGTCGGCCCTTCCGCGATGTAAAGCCGCTCGTAATCATGCGGGCCTGTCGGCACGAACAGCCCGTTCTTGCTTCCCTTGATTGACAGCTTTTGGCCGAACGGCAGCCGTCGCCGATGGCCAATGATGTTCCGTTCGGCATCCTGCATGGGAAAGACGATTGCCCCCTCCGGATCGACCGTGGCCCCCAAGCGATCCAGGCTATCGGCCGACACGCCCAAGCGTTCGGCCCATCGAGTCAAGGCGGAATCATGTTGACCGGCAGCCTCTTTGTTGTAGCTCGCCATCCGTGACCTCCAATTCGGCCCGGCATTCGTCGCACAGTACCTGGCCGTCCGGCATCATTTTAATACAGTCCATACATGCGTAGTAGTGGCAGACCTCGCAGGTCCGCATGCATCTCGCGTGGACCCGTTTCCCGCAATCGCAACGGGCGTATTCGAGCCAATCAATCGGCTCTTCACAGATATCGCAGATCTCCAGCGGCTTGCTTTTTCTCCACCACCAGGCCCCGCGACCCATCCAGACCGTTTCCACGGCGATACCCTCCCGGCCAAGGCCCCGCCGTCCCCCTCGGCGGAAGCCCCGGCCCAAGTAAGGAGTGAATCAAAATCAAAGATCAAAAAGCAAAAATATTTGATCTTTGATATTTGCTATTTGATTTTAAAACGGGATGTCGTCGTCTGGTGCAACCTCAAAACCGTCCCCGAACGCGCTGGGCCCAGCCGCCTCGGACCGCACTTCCTCAGCGCCCGACGCATTGAATGGACTGGGCTCGGATTGCTCGCCCCCGGCGAACGGGGACGGAGCCTGCCCGAAGGCCGACCCCGGCCCGTTCGCCTCGCGCAAGGGGGTGACAAGCTCCAGGATTCCACGCGGACCTTCAGGCGCTGACGCCTTGTTCCGTCCTTGGCGGTCCATTCGTCCAGGACCAGGCGGCCCTCGATCAAGATCGGATCGCCCTTGTCAAAATGCTTGGCCAAAGCCTCTCCGCGTGCGCCCCAAATGTCGAAATCGACGAAGCAGACTTCGTTGCGATCTTGACCGTCCTTGCCTTTCCATCGCCGATTGACGGCCAGGCCCCCGGACGCCACGGGTACATCGTTGTGCGTATATCGCAGCTCGGGCTTCCGTGTCAGATGCCCGCCCAAGATCACTCGATTGAAGTTCATCACTTAATCTCCAAGCAATAGTTGCGCTCAAGCCGAGCGCCGGGGATTTTTTCGCCACGTTTCAACGCCTCGGCGATGGCCCGCCTGTCGTGTTGCATGACCACGATGCCCCCATGTTCGCGGGCCGCCATGACGGCCTCGTCACTCGGGTTCTTAATTTCCTTGGGCTTTGTGAACGCCAGCGAATGAAAGTCATCGTCGAGCTCCACGTGTTCCGGACACGCCCGGACCTTGAGCATGTAGGAACCCGCAGTAATCTGTTCAATCTCCTGGCTCTGCATGTACTTCACGACACCCCCTCGAAGGCGCTCCGCGATCCGCGATACGCGCCTGCGGGCCGCCACGATCCGATCCACTTCGCGCCCGAGATAGTCCGCGAACGCCTCCAGCTTCAGGACCGCCGCCGGAATCTCGCGGACCCGTTCGGCCAATTCCGCACGGACCTTGACGAGGTCCATCATGCGATCCTCTGAGATTTCGCCGTTCTCGTCCGCCTCGCTCGTCAAGGTCGCCAGGAGTCCCTCGAGCTGAAAGAAGC